>JBBQQV010000411.1:0-3144 GCA_038215505.1 Lysobacterales bacterium | reverse complement strand
GGTGATCGAGCGCGTGGTCGAATTGGATCCTGACTATGAAAAGGGTCTGCCTTGGGCTTACCTCGGCGTCTTGCACAGCCTTAGACCAGCGGGTGTCGGCGGCGAACCCGAGCGCGGTCGAGCCGCGTTCGAGCAAGCCATCGTGCGTTCACAAGGTGCCAACCTGATGGCCAAGACACTGTATGCCGAGCGTTACGCGCGATTGCTGTTTGATCGTGAGTTGCACGACCGACTGCTGAACGAGGTGCTTGCCGCTGACGCAAAGCAAGCCGGATTTACGCTTGCCAACCACATGGCGCAAGCCCGTGCGACCGCTCTTCTCGCGGCCGCCGACGACTACTTTTGATGGGAGTGACTCAATGATTCGTTACTTGCTAGCGCTGCTTCTGGTGTCTGCAATCTCGCCCGCTGCGGCGGTGGAGACATTGAAAATCGCAACGCTTGCGCCTGAAGGCTCGACTTGGATGCGCGAGATGCGATTGGCTGCAGCGGCGGCGGAAAAGGCCACCGAAGGCCGCGTCAAGATTCGCTTCTATCCCGGTGGCGTGATGGGCAACGACGTCACTGTGCTGCGCAAGATCAAATTGGGACAGCTGCAAGGCGGCGCCTTCACTGGCAGCGAACTGTCTTTGGTTTCCAAAGATGCACAGCTCTACAGCTTGCCGTTTCTGTTTCGGGATCGCGCCGAGGTCGATGCGGTTCGTGCCACTGTCGATCCCCTGTTGTTCAAGACCTTTGATGATGCCGGCTGGAAGGTGCTGAACCTGAGTGGCGTTGGCTTCGCCTATTTGATGTCGAGTGGACCCATTGCAGGAGGGGGCGATCTGGTTTCGCGCAAGGTGTGGGTGCCACAAAACGACTTGATGGCCGAACGCGTGTTTCGCGCCGGTGGCGTTGCGCCGATCCCGCTGCCATTGCCGGATGTCTTCACAGCCTTGCAAACCGGCCTGATCGACACGGTTGGCAATACACCCTCGGGTGCGATTGCATTGCAGTGGCATGGCAAGCTTCGGCAGGTGCTCGATTTGCCCTTGAGCTACGTCACCGGTTATGTAGTGGTTTCCGGCAAGTCATGGCAAAAACTGGAAGTCGCAGATCAAGCCGCCGTGGCCGAGGCGTTCCGTGCAAGCGGTGAGCGCATCGACGCCGACAACCGGCGCGCTGATGCTCAAGCCTTGCAGGCCTTGCAAGGTCTCGGGATCGAGTTGGTGCCCGCCGATAAAGGTGAGGCCACTCGCTGGCAAGCCATTGGCGCGGATGTAACCAAGCAAATGAGTGCGGCCGGTGAGCTGAGTGAGGCGCCGCTGTCGGCACTGCAGGCGTTGCTGGAAGCACATCGAGCGAAACCCGCTGCCGCCAGCCACTAGCGTCGAGCAAGCACGGATGCGAGCTCCATTTTTCGAGCGCCTGCTGCGCGGCCTGCATCAGGTCGAGGATGGCTTGCTGGCAGTCGCGTTGGGCTTGCTGGTGCTGCTATCGGTGGGGCAAATTTTCGCGCGGATGGCGTTTGATGCGGGCGGTGTGTGGATCGAGCCTTCGATGCGCTTGCTCATCCTTTGGCTGGCCATGCTGGGTGCATTGGCGGCGACACGTGACGGTCGACACATCGCAATCGATGTTTTGCCGCGCCTGCTGCCGCCTTTAGGCAAGCGAATTGCGTGGGCTTCAGGGCAGGTGTTTGCGGCGCTCATTTGCGCGTTGATGGCATGGGGTAGTGTCGATCTGGTCTTGCTGGAACGAGAGTCAGCGTCGGAAGTCGTGAGCGGCGTCTCGCTCTGGGTAGCTCTGCTGATCCTGCCCGCGGGATTCTCGCTGATGTCACTGCGGATGTTGGTCGCAGCCATGCTGCCACCACCGGCTGAGCACAATGTCGCTTGAAGTGATGTTGGGCCTGCTGCTGGTTCTGGTAGCGCTCATGGGCGCGCCTTTGTTTGCCCTGATTGGCGGCGCAGCCATCCTCGGCTTCTACGCGATTGGCTATGACCTCGCCTTGGTGGCGGTCGAGTTCTATCGCTTGGCCGACATGCCGGGGCTGGCGGCAATTCCTTTGTTTACGTTGGCCGGATATCTGTTGGGTGCCAGCGATGCGCCCAAGCGATTGGTGCGCTTGTCTGACGCGTGGCTGGGTTGGATGCCGGGTGGTCTGGCCATCGTCGCGATCATTACCTGCTCACTGTTTACCGCGTTCACTGGTGCCACCGGTGCGACCATCGTTGCGCTCGGCGCCCTGCTTTATCCAGCGCTGATTGGAGCCGGCTATCCGCGTCGCTACGTGCTGGGCTTGCTGACGTCGGCGGGTAGTTTGGGACTGTTGTTTGCACCTTCCTTGCCACTGATCTTGTATGGCTTCGTCGCTGGGCAGCTGGGCACCGATCCTCCCGTGAGCGTGCAGGATCTGTTCCTTGCCGGCGTGTTGCCGGGCCTGTTGATGGTGGCAATCCTGATGGCACACGCGGTGTGGATCGGTCGCGGGCTGAGCAAAGCCACTCATCGGTTCGATGCGCGGGAAGCGAGCGCCGCCGTGCGTGCAGCCGGATGGGAGCTGCCGTTGCCTGTCCTCGTACTCGGTGGCATTTACGGAGGCTTTTTCGCCGCATCGGAGGCCGCCGCAATCACTGCTGCCTATGTCCTGTTGGTCACCGTGGTCATCAAGCGCGAAATAAAATGGGCCGCCTTGCCGGCTGTCATGGCGGAAGCCATGCGCATGGTCGGGGTGATTTTGTTGATTCTCGGAATGGCGTTGGCGCTGTCGAATTGGATGATCGATCAGGAAGTGCCAACGCGCTTGTTCGAGGTGATATCCGCACACGTCACCAGCCCGATCGTATTCCTGCTGCTGCTCAGCGTGTTTCTGCTAGTGGTCGGCATGCTCCTGGATGTGTTCTCCGCCATCGTCATCCTGGTGCCATTACTGGTGCCCGTGGCGTTGGGCTTTGGCATCCATCCGGTGCATCTGGGCGTGTTGATGCTGGCCAATTTACAAATTGGCTATTTCACTCCGCCGGTGGGCATGAACTTGTTCATCGCCAGCTATCGGTTCAAGGCACCTCTGCACGAGTTGGTCCGTGCCTGCGTGCCATTTTTTCTGCTGTTGCTTGGAGCGGCGCTGATGATTGCGATGTGGCCGGGCTTGTCACTGGCTCT
>JBBQQV010000410.1:0-3162 GCA_038215505.1 Lysobacterales bacterium | reverse complement strand
GATCCGCAGGCGGTAGCGGCGTGGATCAGTCAGCGCGTTGGCCGGCCAGTGTCGATCACCGCGCTGAATGCGCGCTGGGAGCGCAATGGCCCTTTGCTTGATCTTTCCGGCTTCGCGATTGGAGAGGGCGATGAGCGGCTCAGCATCGGGCGGGCGGCTCTGCGGGTTGATCTCTACGCCGGGCTGCTGCCGGGCAGACCATTTGCGTCTTTGCAGCTCGACGATCTGGCACTGACGCTGGAGCGCGATCTCGACGGCCGCTGGCGTCTGCATGGGATCGTGCGCTCCAGCATGCCCTTCGAGCTCAGTCAGTTGGACGGGTTGGGCGAGCTGCTGATCGAGCATGCCACGCTCTCCGTGGTTGACGCCGCCAGCGGCCAATCATGGATGCTGCCACGCCTCGATGCGCGCTTGCGCGCGCAAGGTGGCCGCCTTCAGTTTGCCGCTGCCGCGTATGCCGATGGCTTGTTGCCGTTGCGTATCAACGGCGACCTTGAGACCGCCAATGAACGTGGCCGATTGCATCTGCGAGCGGAGCAACTCGATTTAGGCGCGTGGGCGGCTGGTCTGGCGGCGGCGAACATGTCGATCAGCGCGGGCGAATTGAGCGCCGAAGTGTGGCTCGACGTCGATGCCGGCAAGATCGTAGGCGGTGAGTTTGACGCGCGAGAGCTTTCGGTTGCGGTGGCGCAGCCGCTGTCATCCAAGCAAGCGCAGCCGCTGTCATCCAAGCAAGCGCAGCCGGTGTCATCCAAGCAAGCGCAGCCGCTGCAGATTGAGCCAAAGCAGTCACCGGTGACGAATCCCGCCACTCAAGCTTCGTCGCAGCCCGTTTTGCCGGCAGTGACTGCGCCAGTCACCATCACTCCGCCGCCCATGCGGGGACGGTTTGCGCGCACGCCAGAAGGTTGGACCGCCGGCATCGACGCTGATGATGGCGCGTGGATTCGGGCCGAGCAGAAGGGCGACAACCGCCATATCGAGGTGGGTGCCATCGAAATTGCCGAGATGATCGCGCTGCTGCCTCCTGGTTCAGAAGCCGGCATTCGAATCGCCACGCAATTGCGCGAAGCCTCAGCCCGTGGGCGGATTGAATCACTGCGCGCGGATGTGCTGGGGGGCGAGGTGGACACGCTGGATGCGCGCTTCAGCGGTGTCGGCGTGATGCAAGTGGGCGAACGGCCGGGCTTCAGTGGTTTGACCGTGGATTTGCAATGGCGCGATCAGCAACTCACCGCAGTGGTGCTGAGTCCGACATTCGTCATCGAGTGGCCGGTCGCCCTGCGCGAGCCCTTGCCGATGGCCTTGGCGGGCACGATCAACGTCGTCAAGCCGGATGCTCATTGGCAGGTGGCCACTGAACAATTGAGCGTGCGTGGCAGCGACTTTGCTTTCGACGTCGCGGGATCGTTGAGCTTCGATGGTGGGCGACCCAGCAGCGACTTGCGCGCGGTCGTGTTCGAAGGCCCGATTGTGGCCGCCAAGCGTTTCCTGATTCGCCACAAAATGCCGGCAAACGCCCAGAAGTGGCTTGATGAAGGCCTGCTCGATGGCCGCTTGCTGGCGGGTCAAGTCGCGCTTACTGGCGACCTCGATCAGTGGCCGTTTGCCGGCAACGAAGGGCGTTTGATTGCCGAGGCCGAGGTCGCCGATGTCAGCCTGCGCTATCTGCCGGACTGGCCCATTGCTACTGACTTGAGCGGCCGCGCCAGCTTTCTCAACCGTCGTATCGGCGTTGATATTGCCGCCGTGGTGGCGGGCAATCACGTGCATCGCGCCGTCGGTGCTATTGCCTCGACCAAGGACCCGCGTCTGTTACTGGATATCAACGGCGGCGGCAGCGGGCTTGAGTTGATGGATCTGTTGCGCAACAGTCCGCTGCATAAAAAGTACGCTGACAGCTTCGACGCCATCAGCATCGGCGGCCAAGCCGATATTGACTTGAGTCTGGATATTCCGTTTGTCAAACGCTTGGGCACGTTTTCGATGCGCGGCAAGGCACAGCTGAATGAAGCCGATCTGCGCGACTCGCGCTGGGGTATTGCACTAGACGCGGCGCAGGGCGAGCTGCGTTTTTCCGAGCGCGGCCTTGATGCCGACGACATAAAGGTCCTGTACTCAGGCCAACCCGCACGCTTTGCGATTGCCTTGGGCAGCCATACCGCCAATCCCGCCAATGCCGTGGAAAGTTCCTTGAAGGGTCGCTTGAGTGCCGACACCCTGCTTGACTTTCAGCCTGGCCTTAGCTGGCTCAAGCCGCATCTGGAGGGAACATCGGAATGGCAGATTGCGGTGGCCTTGCCGGTTGCGGTCCAACCGCCTGACCCCACAACGGTCAGCGCCGACGACGCTGCCGTTGCGGCCAACGTTGCAGAACCGACCGTTTCAACATCGAAACCCGCGGTAACAACTTCCACCAGCAGTCTTGCGACCGCTGCCAGTCGACCACTCGGCGCCGCTCAACTCAGCATCCGTTCCGACCTGGTCGGCACCACGCTGAGTCTGCCAGCACCCTTGAGCAAAGCTGCCAGCGTGCGCCTGCCATTCAGTGCAGTGGCCACCTTTCCACCCGCCGGCGTCGACGCCCCGATGGCGCTCGACCTGCACCTGGCCAGTTTGTTGCGGCTGTATGGTCAGCTCGGCGAAGAAGCCAGCTTCAACGGGGTAGCCGCGTTTGGAGAATCCGACGAGGTACTGGCGCCGGCCCGTGGCTTGCGCGTGGTCGGCCAAGTGCCGGTTATCGATGCCTCTGCATGGGCAGCAATGGCCGTCGGCAGTACGACCGGCGAAAGTGGTGTAGTCGATGTCGACCTGTTCGCCGGCGTGCTCGACATGCTTGATCGTAGTTTTGCCGAAACCCGCGTGCGCATGGATAGACCCGCAGCGGGTGCGCTGCGACTGCGCTTCGCCGGGCCGGCACTGGATGGTGAAATCGATGTGCCGGCGCCGGCCGAGCGCAGCAGCCGCGGGATCACCGCACGCTTGGCCCGGCTGCATTGGCCCAATGCGCAGGGCAAAGGCGTGGTGACCGATTTGATCGATCCCGGCGCGGTGCCAGCCTTTCATCTATGGGTACAAGAGTTGCGCATGGGCGAGGCCGACTTGGGCGAAACCCGCTTGGAGACATTTCCGCAAAATGGCGGCATGCGCGTCGACCTGTTC
>JBBQQV010000409.1:0-3164 GCA_038215505.1 Lysobacterales bacterium | reverse complement strand
AATTGCGCACGCCCTCGTTCGGCGGCTTCGCCGCTACGCGGGGCTTCCGCCCCGATGTCTCCTGACCGCACAGGCAATTCTCTTCAGGCGGCCGTATGGCCCGATACGCCGCTCCTTCAGAGAATCTCCTGTGCGATCAGTACCCTGCGCGATCATCGGACGCATTCATGAAAAGGCCGGGCTAGATCGGTGGTCGGGCTAGCCCTCGGATCGACGCGATCCCATCAATCGCGCGGGGATTGTGTCCAGATGATTTCTCGGCACTTTATGGGCTGTGTCGGCACTCACCAGCGTCAAACACCCCCCGTCAACAAGCGTCGAACTTCGGCGAGACTGGCGCGCCGCATAGGCGTTTCTGAATCCGATCCGTTGGGCGCGTGGTGACCTGCCGCGATTGGCACTACCGTCAGCCTGAAACTCGCGTCGGCATTGGCAAACGTCAGCAATGGACACTCGACGACATGGGTGGGACCCAAGCAAAGCCGCTGCGATTTGCTCAGGTAAGGAATTCCCCGTTCGTCCAGGAAGCGCAATACTGGCTCGGCTTCATCGCTGTAAACGTGCAAGCTGATGGCTGTGCCTTCGTCAGCGGAGCCATCGAGCACCGGTCCTACCAAGCGCGGATGAAACACCTGCAAGGCTTGCATGGCCTCCACGGCGGCATGTCTCAGCGCGGTCAATGCCTGCGGTTGCGAAGTGGACCGGAACAAGCGTTGGTAAACGCGCAGCGCTTCGTCGATTTCGCAGTCTTTGGGCAACGCCGATTGCGCATGAATACCGTGTCGATCCGCGAGCTTTCGACGCGCAGCAGCAAACGATTCAATTCCTGATTCCGCGATCAGTTTCGCGGCTTCATGGGCGAGATTGAGTCGCCCTTCGGCTGAGAAGCCTGCTTGATGCCTTGCTCTAGCCTTCACTTCAGTCTCCCCCCTGTCTGCTGGCGAGACTAGGCATCGGCCTCCGCCAGCGCAATCCCAACCAAGAGCCGGTGCTTATCGGTCAAGCCCGGACTTTTCATCAATCGCGCACGCCCTCGCGTGTCTCCTGAGTGCACAGGGAATTCTCTTCAGTCGGCCGTATAACCCGATAGGTCGCTCCTTCAGAGAATCCTTCTGTGCAATCAGGATCATGCGCGATCATCGAACGCATTCTATGGAAAGGCCGGGCTAGAAAATGTCGAAAGCTTCGCGTTCGTCGGCGGTGATCTGCCGATCGGCTTGGCGTTCGATTCGACTGATGTCTTCGGACTTGAAAATCTCCGCGATTGCACCTTCGGTGCCAGGTGGAACGAGGCGCCCGCTGCTCGGGTTGATGAGCGCTGTGACAATGCCTTCGGGCAAAGCCGGCAAGTGTTCGGGCTGCCCTTCCAATGCAATGCGCATGAAATCGATCCAGATTGGCAGCGCCGCCAGCGACGCAAACTCGCGATTGCCCAGCGGACTGAAGTCGTCTTTGCCGACCCAAGCGGTCACCACCAACGGTCCGCCGAAACCGGAAAACCAGACGTCGCGGTGGTCGTTGGTGGTGCCAGTCTTGCCGCCGATGTCTGCGCGACCAAGTACGCTCGCCGCACGTCCCGTTCCGCGTTTGACTACATCACGCAGCAACGAGTGCACCAGATAGGCGGTACGCGCATCAATGGCGCGCGGGGCCAACGTGGTTGCTGACGCGGCGTCTTCAATCACCGCTGGCGGTTCGGGAACGCTTGGTGGCGGCGCGGTGACGGGGCCAAGATCGAACGCTTCATTGCCATCGGCGCCATCAGCACTTGCGCTGCCAATGCGCTGTGAGCACGACGAGCAAGCGCTTTCTGGCACCGCCTGAAAGAGTAACGCGCCATCCCGGTCTTGGATGCGGTCCAAAAACCACGGAGTGATTCGGTAGCCACCATTTGCAAACACGGCGTAGCCGCGCGCCATGGCCATCGGCGGCGCGGAGTTCGCCCCCAGCGCCAGCGAAAGATTAGCCGGCAGAGATTCTGGCGCAAATCCGAATTGTTCGATGTACCTTCGAGCAAACCCGATCCCGACTGCATCCAGCACGCGCACCGAGACCAGATTGCGTGAGGTTACCATCGCTTCGCGCAGCCGCATTGGGCCGGCAAAGGTCTGATTGTCATTCTGTGGGCGCCAGCTTTTGCCCGCGCCAGTATCGTTGAATACCACCGGCGCATCGAGAACGATGGAGGCAGGGGTAAAGCCGCGCTCAAACGCAGAGGCGTATACAAAGGGCTTGAAGCTCGAGCCCGGTTGCCGTTGCGACATCGTCGCGCGGTTGAACTTGTTCAGCGCAAAGCTGAAACCGCCAGTCAGGGCGCGCAGCGCGCCAGTTTCATGATCCAACGCTACCACCGACGCTTGTGCCTGCGGCAGCTGCCCCAGGCTCCAGATACCCGCATCGTCGCGAGCCAGCCGCACCACGTCGCCTCGGCTCAGCACGTCCGACACTTTTGCCACTGCGGGCCCACGCGAATTCTCCGACAGATAGGCGCGAGCCCAAGCAACACCCGCAAGGGGAAGTTCAACGGTCTCGGTGTCGCTGATCGCCAAGGTCGCCACTTCATCGCCCGCAGTCAGCACAACCGCCGGGATGAGCCCACCAATCACTTGCCGATCACGCAAGGCCGAAAGCCAAGCCTCCGACGTATCGGACTCCGTCAGGACGATCTTGGCTTCCGCACCCCGCCACCCGTGTCGCTGGTCGTAATTGATCAGCCCGGTGCGAGTAGCAATGTTTGCGGCTTCCTGCAGCCGACCGTCAATCGTGGTGCGAATGCGGTAGCCATTGGTGAGCGCGACATCGCCAAAACGCTCGACTGCTTCCAGTCGAACCAGTTCAGCAACCCAAGGTGCATCGATCTCCACCGGCGGTTCATGCGGCTTGGCCAAGTCAGGTGCAGCCAAGGCCGCAGCGTAGGTTGCCTCGTCGATGAATTCGTTCTCGCGCATACGCTCAAGCACGTAGTTTCGGCGCAACAGTGCGCGCTGCGGATTCACGACGGGATTGCCGCTGGAGGGAAACTTGGGGATCGAGGCGAGCATGGCGGCTTCCTCAAGCGCAAGCTGGTCGAGCGTTTTGCCGTAATAGAACTCTGCAGCCGCCGCCACGCCGTAAGCGCGATTACCAAAAAAACTCTTATTCAAATACAGCGCAAGAATTTCATC
>JBBQQV010000408.1:0-3169 GCA_038215505.1 Lysobacterales bacterium | reverse complement strand
GCCGCTGCAGCACCACTCATTATGCCTTGCGACCCAGCTATCCCGGGCCGTTGCCATGTTCGGCCAAGCACGCCAGCAGCTTCGCCTCATCCCAAATCGCCACACCCAGTGCTTGCGCAGTAGCCAATTTGGAGCCCGCCGCTTCGCCGGCAACCAGGAAGTTCGTCTTCTTCGACACGCTGCCAGACACCTTTGCCCCCAAAGCTTCAAGTTTGGCTTTGGCTTCGTCGCGACCGATGCTGGCCAAGGTGCCAGTGATGACCGCGGTCTGACCGGCCAAGGGCAGCGGGTTGGTTTCGATGACAGCTGGAGCGGCGCCTCGCAGTTCGGCAATCTGCTCATCGACGCGGCGCAGTCGGCCGCCCCAATCACTATCTGCCAGCAGCTGTTGCAGTGACTTGATCGCCGCCGAATCGGCATCAAAGTCGACCGCTTCGTGCAGCGCCTGCAGGCTCGGAAACCGCTCACTGATGCGCTGCAAGGACGTTTCGCCGATGCCATCCAGCGGGGCGCCCAGCGCTTTCGCCGCGCCCAGCAATCGCGACAGCGTCAACGAACGCACAAACGCAGGATCAGGCGCTTGCTCGGCGATCTTTAGTCCCGCCGCGAGCAAGCCGGCGAGCACTTCTTGATTGTGCGATTGCGCAAAAAAAGCGGCGACCGCCTGCGCCACCTTGGGGCCGACATCAGGCACCGCCATCAGCAGCAGGGCATCGGCTTGTACCAAGCGCTGCAAGCTTCCCAATGCCTTGGCCAGTCCTTTGGCAGTGCCCTCGCCTGCTTGCATGATGCCGAGTGCGAACAGCAAGCGATCCAGCCGGCAAACCCGACTGGCATCAATCGCAGCCAGCAGATTCTCCGCCCAGCGACTGGCCAGCTTGCCGCCCTTTTGCGACTTCGGCGTGGTTCCGTCGGCCGCTTTCGCGGCAGCGCCCGTGATGCGGGCTGCGCCTTCACTCGCGCCTGCGGCGCTCGCTTGGTCTCGAGCATGCGCCTGCGCCCGCATCGCCTGCAGCGTCGCCACATCCAGTCGGTACAGGTCAGCCACGCTACTGACAAAGCCCAGATCGACCAGATCCTCGCAAATGCGATCACCCAAGCCTTCGATGTCCATGGCCCGACGCGAAGCAAAATGGCGCACAGCTTCCTTGCGCTGGGCCGGGCAAAACAAGCCGCCGCTGCAACGCGCGACTGATTCGCCTTCTGCGCGAATGACCCGTGATCCACACTCCGGGCAAACTTCTGGCAGCCGCCAGACCTGACTGTGCAACGGCCGCTGTTCGATCAAAACCCGCGCCACCTCGGGGATGACATCACCGGCTCGCCGCACGATCACGGTGTCGCCCACCCGCACATCAAGCCGCTCAATCTGGTCGGCGTTGTGCAAGGTCGCATTGGTGACGATCACGCCAGCCACCTGCACGGGTGCCAGCCTTGCCACTGGTGTGATCGCGCCGGTACGGCCCACCTGCACGTCAATCGCTTCAACGCGGGTGAGCTGCTCCTGCGCCGGATACTTGTGCGCAATCGCCCAGCGCGGTGCGCGCGAGACAAAGCCCATCGCCTGCTGCTGATCGAACCGATCCAACTTGTAAACCACGCCGTCAATATCGAACGGCAAGCCGTCTCGCTGCGCGCCGATCTTGCGAAAGTACGCCAGCAGGCCAGCCGCGCCAACCGCCGTCTCGTTCAACGGACAAACCGGCAAGCCGAATTCGCGCATTGCATCCAACATCTGCGAATGTCGCTGAGGGACTTCCCAACCGTCTACCGCACCCAACGAATACACAAAACAGGCGAGCGGTCGCTTCTGGGTAATGGCGGGGTCAAGCTGCCGCAGTGATCCAGCGGCCCCGTTACGCGGATTGGCCAACACCCGCTCGCCGTGCTCGCGTGCCCACGCGTTGTAGCGCTCAAAACCGGCACGCGGCATGTAGACCTCGCCACGCACTTCCAGAACGGGTGGCGCGAGACCCCGCAGCATCAAAGGAATCGCGCGGACGGTGCGCAAGTTGGCGCTGACGTCCTCACCCACGCTGCCATCACCGCGGGTCGCACCTTGCACGAACACGCCGTGCTCATAGCGCAAACTGATCGCCAAGCCGTCAAGTTTGGGCTCAACCGAGAACTCAGGGTTCTGCTCACCGGTTTCTCGCTCGATGCGAGCAACAAACTCGGCGACCTCGTGCTCGGCAAACGCATTGCCCAGCGACAACATCGGCAACCCATGCTCGACCTGCGCAAACGCCCGTGAAGTCGTCGAACCTACCCGTTGACTGGGTGAGTCGGCCGTCAGCAGCGCTGGAAACTGCGTCTCGATCGCTTGCAGCTCGATCAGCAGACGGTCGTATTCGGCATCCGGAATCGACGGATCGTCGAGCACAAAATAGCGATGGTTGGCGTCGTTGAGTTGTTTGCGCAGCAGAGCGGCGCGTTCACAAGCATGTTCGGAGGAGGTATCCATTTGCAGCCCGCCCGCTCACCAAGGCTTGCCGATGGTCTGCTGCTCACGCTTTCGATCAAACGCGCGCAACTCATCACGCAGATGCGCAATACGCTGGCGGCCTAGTGCGTTGCGCTGATCATCCAACAGATTGGCGTTGAGCAACTCGGCCATGCGCTGAGCCGCAGGCAGCATCGCGTCCCAGGCGTCCAGGCCTGAAAGCGGACCTGGCAAGGCCATGAAAAAACTGATGCCCGGCGTCTCCAGCTTCGCAAGGTCGCGCAGATCAAAGGTGCCCGGCTTGACCATACTGGCAACGCTGAAGATGGGCGCCTGACCGGCGCGGCCGTCGATGCTGCGATGAAAAATGCTCATCGCGCCAAAGGCAAGACCGACCTTCTCGGCCGCCACCACCAGATCGGCGCCGTGAATCAACATCCCTTCGCGCGCAGCAACGTGCAAGCTCACGATCTTTTCGAAATCAGCCGGCGGAGCAGTGCCATGGTGGGCCGCTGTTGACGCCGAACTTGCATCTCCGCCCAAGGCGCGTTCGAGCGCTGCGAGCTCGCTGGCGATCGTCTCCTCGCTTAACGGCTCACCGTCTTCTCCCAACGATGGCTCGCGGCGGCCGACGGACTTCTTGCCAAACAAGCGTCGGCCTTGGTCGGGCTTGCGCGGCCGTCCAAAGAAGTAGATCAGCCCGAGCAACACCACACCGGCCAATCC
>JBBQQV010000407.1:0-3176 GCA_038215505.1 Lysobacterales bacterium | reverse complement strand
TCAGCTGCTGCTTCCAAGGTGTGGCTCCGACAATCTGTCCAGCCTTGAGGTCCTGCAGGTTGTCGCCGCCGATGCAGGCCGCACAACACACCACTGCGCCGATCATGATCGCCGCCACCGGACCGAGCGCCGCATCCGCGCCCATGAGCACAATCAGCACCAGCGCCGAAAACAGGATGGTGCAGATGGTGATGCCCGACACCGGGTTGTTGCTGGAGCCCACCATGCCGGCCATATAGGCCGACACCGACACAAACAGGAACCCAGCGACGATCATGATCAAGGTCATCGGTGCGCTGACCAGCCAATCACCGACGATGCTCTGATACAGCGCTAACAGCGGAAGGGTGAACAACACCAGGCCGACGAGGATCCACTTCATCGGTATGTCTTTGTCGACCTCGGCGGTTTTGACGCCGGAGGCGGCCGAGCGCGCGACGGCCAAACCACTCTTGATTCCCGACAGAAGTGACTTGCGCAGCGAAAAAATGGTCCACACGCCGCCGATCAGCATGGCGCCGACGCCTAGATAGCGGATTTGCGCGGACCAGATCGCGTAGGCGGCATCTTCCGCGCTGGCCCCGGCAATCTTCGCTGCAAGTTCTGCATTGCCTTCAAGAAAAAACATGCTGTAGATCGGCATGGCGATGTTCCAGCCGATGATGCCGCCGACAAGCACGACGATGCCGATGTTCAAGCCGACGATGTAGCCAACGCCAAGCAACGCCGGCGACAGGTTGGTGCCGAAATAGGCGATGCCTTTGCCCGCATACGCGGCGTGCGAGGCAGTGTCTGGAAACAAGCGCAGGCCACTGGCGGCGGCCAATTTTCCCAAGCCACCTAGCAATGCAGCACCGCCCAGCAGTTTGAGCCCTGCCGCCGGGTTATCGCCGGTCTTCAGCACTTCCGCCGCTGCTTTGCCCTCGGGAAACGCCAAGCCTTGGTCGACGATCAAGGAGCGCCGCAGCGGCACCGAAAAAAGCACGCCGAGCAGACCACCGAGGCCCGCGATGGCGAGCACCCACAGATATTCAAAATCCTGCCAGTAGCCGAGAATGATCAGAGCCGGCACGGTGAAGATCACACCGGAGGCAATCGAGGAACCGGCCGAGGCACCGGTTTGCACGATGTTGTTCTCCAAGATGTGGCCGCCGCCAAACAGTCGCAACACTCCCATTGACACCACCGCCGCCGGGATCGCCGAAGCGATGGTCATGCCAGCAAACAGACCGAGGTAGGTGTTCGCGGCGGCGAGAATCATCGCCAGCACGATGGCCAGAATGATGGCGCGGAGCGATAGCTGGGGTGGCGCAGGCAGGCTCATGAACAGTCCCTATTGTCAGGCGATAACACAAGCCCGCGAGCTTGGTCGGCGACTGCCCCGGCGTCAAGCGCGGGCTAGCAACGAATGTGATCCTGCGACGGCAACGCGCCAAGAGGACTCATCGTTTGCCGGGATGACTTCATCCAAGCGGCCTTGTTGCACAGTAATGCCGCAGCGTGCACCCCATTCAGCCGATCAGCCCATAAGCCAATGCGCCCGGCCCGCAGACTTGACTCGGTACAGGGCGGCGTCGGCGCGGCGGATCAGCGATTGCAGAGACTCGCCACCCTTCCCTTCTGCGCAGCCAAGGCTGGCGGTGAGGAGCACGCTTGTCTCGCTGTCGATGGCAAATTGATGATTCGCGATCTCCTCCAGCAAGGCGACCGCGCTGGCTTCGACCAAGGGCGTCTGCGCACCCGAGATCAGGCAAGTGAATTCCTCGCCACCATACCTCGCCGCCAACATCTGGCCTGTAGCAGAGCCACTGTATCGGTCAGCATGCTTGCTTAAAACGTGCGCAAACTGCTGCAACACGATGTCGCCCGCTTCGTGGCCGTAGCAGTCGTTGATATGTTTGAAGTGGTCGATGTCGAGCATTTCTGCGTCATCCGGGCCTGCTGGCGCAGGCACCGCATCGGCCTGATCCGCGAATTGCAACAACTGACCGCTACCCATTCCCGCCAGGATGGGTTTGGGATGGCCTGCGCCCATGCTTTGAATGGCAAATACGCCACGCAGCTCAGCACCCTCGGCGTCGCGCAGCACCTGTTTTCTGCGCGTCTGCCAGTCAAATCGATGCAGACCAGTGCGGGTGGCCACATACAGCGCCAGCGGCGTGGCCAACATCGTGCTGACGTAGGTGTCCAGCGGTAAGCCAGGCGAACTCAGGTCTAGGGACTCGAAGCGATGGCCGTCGAAGCGGAATACTCCATCCTCGGTGCCCATCCATACATAGCCCTCTGGATCCAACGCGAACGCGCGCACCGAGAGGTTTGGCAACCCGCTGCCTTGTCCATAGACCGTCGCCGCCAAGGCATGAGCAGCCGGAGCCAGCGCCGCAAGCACAAGCAACGCAGCAAGCCAAAACCGTGCAACCAGCGGACAGGATTGGAAACTCATAACCCGGAGACGCGAAGGCGCAGCGACCGCTGCGGCGCGCGTGCAAGAAATCGGCTTGGAGAGCATCGGTTTCGTGAGCGCTGAACAATCGAGAACAGAGCGTCGAAATCTAACTGATTCACTCCGGTTGTGGCAGGCGACGCAAGCCGCCACGTTCGGTTTAAGTAAACACCGACAAAAATCGGCACCTCTTCAACCCAGTGAAGGCGAGTCGCCGTTACCCTGCAGAGGGCAACGGCGAGCCCCGAGCGCGCACCACTGGACGCCGGCACAGTGTCCTGACCTGAGCCGCCTCACTCCAGTTGCCCTTCCGGAGTCGCCTGAATTGTGTGGTCTTAGTTGTAAGGCCTTAGTTCTATCGCCTTAGTTGTGTCGCCTCAGTTGTGTCGCCTCGGTTGTGTCGCCTTCGTTGTATCGCCTTACAGGTATCGCCCTACTTGGAGCGCTCGACCGGTCGCTGCGACTGGCGTGGTGCGTGCACCGGCAGCACCTCGCGGACCTTGTCGCGGTTTGCCGTGTTGCCGGTCTGCGCTTTCAAATGGGCTTGCTTCGCGTCGAAAGGCGACGCCGACGGCGCTGGCTTGGTGGGGTCTTTCGGTGGCTTCATGTTGATCCTCAGAGCGAGACGTGGCTTAGTGCCGACTCGACTGTGGGCCGCAGTCATCCTGAGGTCTGTGCGTTGGCACACCCGCGTTTGCGTGATCGTCTGAAACGATTCGATCCACAGTTCAGC
>JBBQQV010000406.1:0-3187 GCA_038215505.1 Lysobacterales bacterium | reverse complement strand
CCGTCGCGGCGCTCCTCGACCAGCTTGTGGGCGCGCATCAACGCCAAGTGTTGGGAAATCCGCGGACCCGGCAAATCAAGCGCATCGATCAGCGAATTCACGCTCTGCTCGCCAGAGCGCAATTCCTCGATCAGCCTGATGCGATCAGGGTGGGCGATGATCCGGAAGATCTCTGCCAACTCTTTGGCGACGAGCACACGGCTTGGCATGAATTAGGTCCTGTCGGGTTCAAGTTTGGGCCTGATCCTCATCAAATATGCATATCTGCGAACTTGCGCAGGCATGCACATGATTGGGAACTTATAAGCTCAGCATACGAAACGCAACCGCACCCGAAAAAGGTGCGAAAAAGGTGCCAGGGACGAATGGCACTTACTTAAGCGAAAGCGCCAAGCAATCGTCATTCCGACGAAGGCCAGAATCCAGCACTTCCGGCCAGCAGCAAAGCTTCAACAGCACTGGATCCCGGCTTTTGCCGGGGGATGACGAGCCTTAGCTAAGTGCCGTTCGAGCCAGGCACAATTTTCGATGGGACGCCGACCGGCTGACTCGCTCTGCTGTCTATCGGGCACCGTTCGCTGAGGCGTAGGGCGACGACGTAATCGCGCAGACTTGTGCGTATCTGCGACCGAACGCGCATCTGCGAGAGTAAAAGGCACTGGCCGACGACCGATTCCAAGAATGGGCAGAGGTATGCACGGGCCGATTGCTGAGTTGCGTCGGCTAGGCCGTCCGTCGACCAAGCGGTCCGTGATACCTCCCCGATACCATTGGCCGACGCTGCGATCAGCCAGCGTCGGCCAACAGGCACAGTTCGATTCTCGAGGCCGGCACCTTAACCGGCTTGCTACAAGCCCGTGCCACCCAAGGGCAGGCTGAAGTTCAGCGTGATCTGCGGAGCTTCGGCCTCGGTTAGCCTGATCAATCCTTTGATTTCCTTTTCATCGACATACGGGTTCGTCGTCGAGTTGCCGGCGTCGATTTGTTCTACCGCAACGCCAGGTCCACCGAGATCGTAGTGTGAAAACGAATACTGCTTACCGTACTGCAGACCGCTGACGGCACGCAGCATGCGTTGCTTGGCCACTAGCGCTTCGAACGGTTCTGCCGTGATGGGCGTGTCGCTGAAATACACGACGTGGCCAACGCCCTCTTCACTGGCGGCGCGGGCGTGAATGATGGGGAAGGCACCGAGTTTGGCGTGTTCGACGCGGCCGACGACATAAGCGCCTTCGACGCTATCGATGCTCTGGGTTTGTGCCGCGATCACCTTGCGCACACCCTCGGCCATTTGGGTCTGGACGATGGCTTCGCGGTAGCCGCCGGAGAAACCGGGCTCACGCAACACCATCGTGGCGCAATCCTTGTCGGTCGCCAAGGCAACCACATTGAGGCTGGCCCAGTTGGCGAGTACGTCGAACCAGGCGTTGCTGGTTGAAGAGCCGCTGTACTCCTCCATATTGACCTGGAGGCTGGCGTCGACGACTGCCTGCGTATCCTCCGTCGCCTTGACCCGGGTTTCACGCAACCACTGGGCTTCCGGGCTGGCATCGGCGGCCACCGGATCGGCCGCATCCATACTGGCATATGGAAGCTTCACGTCGACGCGTACGTGCGGCGCTTTTTCTCCACCGTATTGGGTCGGGTCGATACTGCCCCAACCGGCGTCGCCGACGTCCCCCGAGGCAACCAGCATGTCGCCTTCGGT
This sequence comes from Lysobacterales bacterium, assembly GCA_038215505.1. GTDB lineage: Bacteria > Pseudomonadota > Gammaproteobacteria > Xanthomonadales > Xanthomonadaceae > JANNWF01. Next base: position 1,479 of record JBBQQV010000406.1, on the reverse strand, counting down.
GACCAGAGTCGGAAACGTAGCTTCGAGCGTCGATCTTGAATACGGCTCGATGCGCAGGATTGCGCCTTGCGGATTCTCCTCATCGCGCACCAGCAACAGCGCCGGCTTTTCGCCGTAGATGGCGGCATCGAAATCGAGGTTGCCGCGCGCGACGATGGCCATCTTCGCGCACGCGCTCATCGGCGTCTCGGTCAGTACGGCACCCGCGCCATCCTCGAGCCGCATCGCCAGGCCGTCAACATAGGTTTTTTCCTCGACAATGAGCTTGTTCATCTCAATCGAAAACTGCTTGGTGACCGCGTGGGCATGTGGCCCTTGCTTGGCCGGCGGGTCGGCAACGGCGGTATCGCCTCCAGACTCCGCGTCAGCGCACCCTGCCAACACCGCGACTGCTCCCAGCACCACGACTCGCATGATCTGCATGATCCCCTCCTGATTGAAGCCACCCGGCGGCGGCGATGAATTGATTCGCTGACACTGCAACCGCCGCGACTTCTGCCGAAGCTTGTTCGGGTTCCCGATCAGAGCGCCGCATGGAAATTCTTAGCTGTTGTGATAGTTACACGAGAAAAGGCCGTGCCAAGGGACAAGCCGGCTAAAAATGCAGGATCACCGCGAGCGCGGCAAACAACGCAGGGCGGATCGTGACGGGGCGCAACCGAACTGCTCGGTCGCGGCTGCTTTGCGAAGCCGCTAGCCCGCCTTCCCGTTCTGTCGGTGTACGCCGACCGCGGAGGCGAGCTTTACCTTGCTAGCGTCGCAAGCGAGCAGCTAAGCTCGCGACCGCAGTTTCATCACCGGGGACGCGCCTGATCATGCTGATTCGCACTTTTAAGTCGGATGAATCCGGGCGCTCGCCGGCTCGTTTGTTGATGGTGTCGGCGCTGTTGCTGCCGGCGCTCGCGGTCGAGGCCCAAGTGTCGGCGTTGGGTCGGCTTGAACCCCTGCACGGAACGCTGCTGCTTACCGCGCCGGTCACCCCGGAATCGACCGGCGGTGCGGTGCTGCGCGACCTGCTGGTCGAGGTCGGCGACAGCGTGGAGGCAGGCCAGCTGCTGGCGGTCACCGAGACCGCCGATCTGATGCAGGCGCTGGTTGCGGAAACCCGTGCGGAACAGCTGTACCAGCAGCGCCAGATCGCGGCCGCGCAGGCCCAGGCGCGCGCGGTCTGCGTGCAGGCCGAGGTGGAGGAACGCGAAGCGCAGCGGCGCCAGAGTCTGCTTGAGCGCAAGCTCTCATCGGCGGAGGAGTCCGAGCGCGCACGCGGCGACGCGCAGGCACTCAAAGCCTCTTGCGAGGCGGGCCAGGCAACGGCGAGCGCCAGCATTGCCGGCGCTGCGGTGGTCGATGCGCGGCTGCAGCGGGTGACAGCAGCGCTGGCGCGCTCGCAGGTACGCGCACCGGTGGCCGGCCAGGTGATCGAGGTTCACACGCGACCGGGCGAGATGATCGGCGCGCTTGGGATACTTGCCTTGGGTC
>JBBQQV010000405.1:0-3189 GCA_038215505.1 Lysobacterales bacterium | reverse complement strand
GTGGTGTCGAGCGCGATCCGCGGCGACAACCCGGAACTCGGCGCTGCGCGCGCGCGTCGCATTCCGGTGGTGCCGCGGGCGGAAATGCTGGCCGAGCTGATGCGTTTCCGTCGCGGCATCGCCATTGCCGGCACCCACGGCAAGACCACCACGACCAGTCTGGTCGCTAGTGTCCTGAGCGAAGGTGGGCTTGATCCGACCTTTGTGATTGGTGGCCAGTTGATCGCGGCAGGTCGCAACGCGGGCCTGGGGCAGGGCGACTGGCTGGTCGCCGAGGCCGATGAAAGCGATGGCAGCTTCCTGCGCTTGACGCCTCTGATTGCGGTGGTCACCAACATCGACGCCGATCACCTGGAGAACTACGGCGGTGACTTCGCCCAGGTGCAGGCGGCGTTCTCCGAATTCCTGCATCGCTTGCCCTTCTATGGCCTCGCCGTGCTGTGCATTGACGACTCCGAAGTGGCCGCGTTGGCGGCGGAAATGCCACGCCACGTGCTGACTTACGGATTCGCAGACAGCGCCGAAGTGCGCGCCGAGGCGGTCAGCCAGACCGGCGCACAGACGCGCTTCCGCTTGTTGCTGCCGGATGAGCCGGCGCTGGACGTGGTGCTGAACCTGCCGGGGCGACACAACGTGCAAAACGCACTGGCCGCCGCCGCCATTGGCTATCAGCTCGGGGTCACGCCCGCCGATATTGGCCGCGCTCTGGCAACTTTCCAAGGCGTTGCTCGGCGCTTCAACTTGCTCGGTGATATCGATTTCGGTCGCGGCAAAGTGCTGCTGGTCGACGACTATGGCCACCATCCGGTCGAGTTGGATGCGGTGTTCGCCGCTGCCCGTGCTGGCTGGCCGACGCGCCGCCTGGTGGTCGCCTTTCAGCCGCATCGCTACAGCCGTACGCGTGACCTGTTGGACGACTTCGCACGCGTGCTCGCCAGTGTCGATGCGTTGGTGTTGACTGAGGTCTATCCCGCCGGCGAAGCGCCCATTCCAGGTGCCGATGGGCGCGCCTTGGCGCGTGCAGTGCGCGCGCGCGGCCGCGTTGATCCGGTGCTGGTCAATCATCCGCGTGATTTGCCGCGGGTGCTGCCTGACCTGCTGCACGATGGCGATCTGTTGATCCTGCTCGGTGCTGGCGACATCGGCCGTGCCGCGCAGCAGATCGGCAAGCACGGCTTGCTTGGGGTGCAGGCATGAACACGACGTTCGACCCAGCCCAGTTCGGTCGGGTCGCTGTGCTGATGGGAGGTACTTCCAGCGAGCGCGCGGTGTCGCTGGACTCGGGAAGCAATGTGCTGGCCGCGTTACGCGACGTGGGCGTTGACGCATTTGCCGTGGACGGCGTGCCGGCGCTGATTGCCACGATTCAGTCGCAGCCCGTCGACCGCGTATTCAATATCCTCCATGGTAGCCATGGCGGCGGCGAAGACGGCGTGCTGCAGGGACTGCTGGACGCACTTGGCGTGCCCTATACCGGATCCGGCGTGCTCGGTTCAGCGCTGTCGATGGACAAGATTCGCAGCAAGCAAGTCTGGTTGGCCCTGGGCCTGCCAACACCGCGTTATGTCCGCTTGGCGCCGGGTGCAGACGTGCTGGCCGCAGCCGAATCACTGGGCTTGCCGGTCATCGTCAAACCGTCCTGCGAAGGCTCGAGCGTTGGCGTCAGTCGGGTCTATTCCGCCGCCGATCTGCCGGCCGCCATTGAACTCGCCGCACGCTACCCGGGCGAGTTGTTGATGGAGCAACTGATCGAGTCCGACGGCCCGGACGCGGGCGAGTTCACTGTCGCCGTGCTCGGCGACATCGGCTTGCCGAGTATTCGCATCGTGCCGGCAGGTGCCTACTACGACTATCACGCCAAGTACGTTGCCGACGATACCCAATACCACTGTCCCGGCTTGACCGGTGCGGCCGAAGCGGAGATGTGCCAGCTCGCCCTGCTGGCATTCCAAGCCTTGGACTGCGCAGGCTGGGGCCGGGTTGATGTGATGCGTGATCGACACGGCCGCAACTGGTTACTCGAAGTGAACACTGCGCCCGGCATGACCAGTCATTCGCTGGTGCCAAAAGCCGCCGCAGCGATGGGCATCGACTTCAATGGGCTTTGTCTGCGCATCCTCGCTGCCACGCTGCCGGCGGAGCACGCATGAACGCCCTGGTGCGCGTGCTGGCTTGGAGTATTGCCGTCGCCCTGGTGGGCTTGCCCTTGGTCGCCGTGCTGAATGGCTGGCTGGCCGCTGATCGCTGGCCGATCCAGCGTCTGCAGGTCACCGCCGAGTTTGCGCGGGTCAACGCCGAACAAGTCAGCAGTGCGGTGGCTGGGCAAACCCAAGTGGGCTTCTTTGCGCTCGATACCGACGCCGTGCATCGCGCCGTCATGAGTCTGCCTTGGGTCGCTGAGGTGGAGGTGCGCAAGCGCTGGCCAGACGTATTGCAGTTGCGCATCGTCGAGCATCACGCGGTCGCCCGCTGGGGCGCGTCGCGCTTGTTGTCCGATCGCGGCGAGTTATTCGCCGCACCCGGCTCAACCCTGGTGCAAGGCCTGCCTGAGCTAAGTGGTCCCGACGCCCGGCTGGCCGAAGTCGTCGACTTCGACATCCGCGCGCGCGCTGCCTTGGCAGGCAGCGGCATCCAATTGCGCGGCGTCCGCTTGTCGCCGCGTGGCAGCTGGAGCTTGACCTTGGCCAATGGTGCCAAGGTGCTGCTGGGGCGAACCGATTCTGCCCAGCGTTTGAGCCGCCTGGGTCAATACCTTCCTTCGCTGTTGGCCAGTGACGGGCGCGTGCTGGAACGCGCTGATCTGCGCTACGGCAACGGCTTCGCATTGCGCTGGCAGCCCGCTGTCAGCGCCGCCCAACCCAAGACACCTGCATGAATCAGACAGCTGCATGAACCGAAAAGGTGACAAATCACTCATCGTCGGCCTCGACGTGGGCACATCCAAAATCGTCGCACTGGTCGGCGAGTACAGCCCTGGCCAGCCAATCGAAGTGATCGGCATCGGCTCGCACGCCTCGCACGGGCTCAAGCGCGGTGTCGTTGTCGACATCGAATCGACTGTTGCATCGATTCAGCGCGCGGTCGAGGAAGCCGAGCAAATGGCGGGCTGCGAGATTCGCTCGGTCTATGCGTCCATTTCCGGAAGCCATACCCAGTGCAAGAACTCGCCGGGCATCGTGCCGATCAAAG
>JBBQQV010000404.1:0-3210 GCA_038215505.1 Lysobacterales bacterium | reverse complement strand
CGCATCAGGCGGCCCTCCTGCAGCACGCGCAACAGCTTGGGTTGCAAGGCCAGTGGCAACTCGCCGATCTCATCCAGAAACAAGGTGCCGCCGCTGGCTTGCTCGAAGTGACCGGCACGCGCGGCTTTGGCGCCGGTGAAGGCGCCGCGTTCGCTGCCGAAGAATTCGGCTTCCAGCAGTCCTTCGGGAATGGCCGCACAGTTGACCGCTACCAAGGGTTTGTCGCTGCGCCGCGACAGCCTGTGCAAGGCGCGTGCGACCAGTTCTTTGCCGGTACCCGACTCGCCACTTACCAGCACGGTGGCATCGGTGACCGCCAGCCGTTCTACTTATCGATATAGCTTCTGCATGGATGGGGCGCGGCCTACCCATTCCACCAGCCGCGGTGAGCGCACGCACACCCACAAGCGTGGCCAAGCCCAAGGCGAGGATCAATCCGGCAAAACTCAAGGCGAGGCGAATCGCAAGTGACATTGCTCATTCCGGGTGGAATCGCCGGTCGACGATTGCTGGGTAATCAGCATTCCGCAAGCAGCGAGCCAAGCAGCAATGAGTTCGCCCGCGGGTTACCTCAACCGCCTAACGAACAGGACGTCAGCGGTTCGGCACTTGCCGTCGCCCATGCGGTATCGGCGGGGCTTGTCTCTTCCCGTGTCGGCGGAAACCGGATCTGGGCGACGATGTTGCTGTCCAGCGTCTGCCGAATATTGGTCAGACCCTGAAAGTGCATCAGCCGGCGGTCGGAATCGCGATATCCCGCTTCCAGCGGGTCAGCAAACCAGCCCAACAAACCACTGACCGCCAGCTCGAAGATACTCGCGGGTTCGTCGAAGATCGTCTCCGTGCGGATCTTGCGCAGCTTGAATTTGTAGGCTGACAAACGGCTGGGAACCAGAAATTCGAGGCCGACGCTTTTGCCCGCCTGCAGCTCGTCCCAGTGTTGCCGCACAAACTCGTCAAAGCCGGCATCAACGACCAGGTTTGCACCGGCATCAATCGCCTCGCGCTCCTCCGCGGCGGCCTTGCCCGCCTGCACGAACGCCTCGCCCTTGGCAAAACCTTCGACATAGCCAAAGCGCTGGTCTTCCAGCCGAAATGTCGGCGCGAACAGAGGCGTGCCGTAGTCGACTTGTTTACGCGCGAAGGCTTGCCCGTCGGGGCAACGGTAAGTCACCAGGCGCTCGGCGGGTTGTTCGCCGACGAAGCGCACCAGGTGGTGTTCCTCGTAAATGGCCTTGCCCGCAAGTGAGCGTGCCTCACCGATGTAGGCGCGAGTCTGCGCGTTGAGGGCGCTGGCTGCACACAACGCAACCAGCAGGAGAGGCGTGGCGATCCGGGTGATTTTCATCGCCAAAGCTTAGCGCAGAGCGGCGGCCTGGCGTGTTGCGAGCCGGTGACGGCGACGAAGTCTGCTGGCGTTCATCCGAGCGCAGGGCAGTGACCGCCACAATCGAGCGCAACTGCCGCCCCCATCCACTGCTGCCCCCATCCAATGGAGCCACCATGACCCACAGCCGTTTGTTCGCCGCCCTCGCCCTTGGCCTGCTTGGCGCATGCACGTTTTCGGCCTGCACCTGGGTAAAGCTCGAACCTGAGGGTCAGGCCACGCGTGTTGCCGGTGAAGCCGAAGACCTGAGCTACTGCGAGAAGCGCGGTGGTATCACGGTATCGGTCAAGAGCAGTGTCGGCGTCATTGAGCGCAACGCGCTGAAAGTTCAGGATGAACTGGAGACGATGGCGCGCAACGAAGCGCTCAGCATGGCGGCCGACACCGTGCGCGCCGACGACGTACCGCTGTATGGCGAGCAGCGATTCACCGCCTATTCCTGCCGCAACAAGACCGCCGCGCCGAGAGCAACACCGATTGCGCCAGCACGTCAGTCTGGCGAAGCAGAGACCTTTCCGGTGCCCAGCCACTGAGGTAAACACCGGTCCCTGTTTGCGATAGGGCGCGGTTGCTGCGCCCGCATCGGCCACCGGATCGAGCGTTTCAGACTGCGTTGAATGTGCATCCGTAACGTCGACGCGCAAACAATTACAGCGTGCGCAGGCTGGCCCGAGTATCTTTCCCACTCCACCTACTCGACGAGCATGCCCATGGCAAAGCCCAACTACCAGTTTGACAAGCGCCAGCGCGAGCTGGAGAAGAAGAAGAAACAAGCCGCCAAAGCCAGCCGCAAAGCAGCCACCTCGGACGAGGCCACACCTGCGGACGCCAATAGCGATCCCAATGCGGCGCCTGAAGTCGCCACGCCGCAGGAATAGCCCACCGCCAGCATGCGGCTGGCGGTGAACTGACTCAGGACATCAAGGCGAAGGTGCAACCTCGCTGGCATGTCGAGCAGGGCGGACGGCATACTTCGGCCGTCCCGCCGCCCTCCACTCAGCCGCATGCGTACCGTCGTTTTTCAGTCTTACCGCACCCACAACGTGCCGAACTGGATTCGGCGCTGTATGCACACGGTAGAAACGTGGGCAGCGAGTCAAGGCTTTGTGTACCGCTTCATCGATGACCGTTTGTTTGACTACGTGCCGGCGTGGTTCCAGCAGAAGTGTCATCCACACATCTGTCCAATCACCGACCTCGCCCGACTCAAGTTGGCACGTGAGCTGCTAAGCGAAGGCTTTGAGCGCACGGTGTGGGTGGATGCCGATATGCTGATTTTTGCCCCCGAGCGGCTATCGGTGGAGGTGGGCAGCCAGTTTGCCTACTGTCACGAGGTTTGGACCTACGCTGACGACGCTGGCCATGCCGCCGTCAGTCATCGGGTCAACAACTCGATCAGCGTATTCGTCAAGGGCAATGCCTATCTGGATTTCTTCATCGACGCCTGCGAGCAAACGGCCCGCAGCCTGCCGAAGCTGGGCAAGCTGGATGCCAGCACGCGCTTTTTGACCGAGCTGCACGCCATCCTGCCGTTTCCCTTGCTCTACAACGTCGGCATCCTCAGCCCCGCCCTCATGACCGATATCGCCAACGGCAGCCAACACTTCCTGCCGACGTACGCGCAACAACTGCAAGCCCCGATTGCCACAGCCAATCTCTGCGCGTCGTTGCTGGATCAATCGTTCAAGGGCGTGCCGATGGATTCGCGCTGCTACGACACAGTTATAGATCGCTGCCTGGAATCCCACGGGATGGTGGTGAACCGGTTTTTTAGGGGCTAGCCCGCGACGTCGTCTAAGCGTTCGTCATCGCGTAAACCATGT
>JBBQQV010000403.1:0-3233 GCA_038215505.1 Lysobacterales bacterium | reverse complement strand
GCATGCTGCAGGCCGGGAAAATCAAGTACCTGGCCGTAGGTACTCCCCAGCGCACAGATATCGTGCCAGGATTGCCAGCGATCGCCGAGGTGGTTCCGGGCTTCCGCAGTGTGGCATGGTTTGGCATCCTGGCCCCTGCAGCCGTGCCCGACTACATCGTGGAAAAGCTGCACGCAGCGGTCGAGTACGCGGTCAGCCAGCCCGAAGTGCAGAAATTGTTCGCTGACCGGAACGTCGAAGCCCGCGCCACAAGGCCCGAGGAAATGGCGAGGATAATGCGCGAGGAAATGGACCAGTGGGGCAAAGTGGTCAAACGCGCCAACATTAAGATGGAGTGATTGTGGCGGGCCCGCTAAAAGGTCTGCGTGTCCTGGAATTCGCAGGACTCGGCCCTGCCCCCTTCGCATGCATGCTGTTGTCCGACATGGGCGCCGACGTCGTGACCATCGATCGTCCGCAGGCTCGCGTCGGCGATCCGCGAAACCTTGTCGAGCGCGGCCGGACCTTGTTGCAGCTGGACCTCAAGGCGCAGGAAGGACGTGATTGCGCGTGTGATCTCGCGGGCCGTGCCGACGTGCTGGTTGAAGGTTTTCGGCCAGGGGTGATGGAACGCCTTGGCTTGGGGCCCGACACTGCGATGCAAGGCAACCCGGGGCTGGTCTATGCCCGGATGACCGGATGGGGCCAGCACGGTCCGTTAGCGCTCCGTGCCGGGCACGACATTAACTATATCGGCCTGGCCGGTGCGCTTCACGCCGTTGGCCCGCGCGAGCGGCCGGTGGCCCCCTTGAATCTGGTCGGTGACTACGGCGGTGGCAGCCTTTACTTGGTAGCAGGCATCCTGGCAGCATTGTTCGAACGCCAGCGCTCCGGACTCGGCCAAGTGGTGGACGCCGCGATCGTCGATGGCGTCGCCAGCCTGATGACATTATTCTCGGGATTGGCGCTGCGCGGCCAATTCGTGGAGGAACGCGAGAGCAATACGCTTGATGGGGCTGCGCCCTACTACTCGGTCTATCAGGCCGCCGACGGGAAGCATCTCAGCGTAGGCGCGATCGAGCCGCAGTTCTTCGCCGAGCTTTGCGAGCGGCTGGGCTTGGCGCGCGACTGGGTTGCAGTTCAGAACGACCGATCCAGATGGCCTGAACTGCGGTCCTCGCTCGCCGCCGTTTTCCGCACGCGCACACGGGACGAGTGGGCCCTTCTCCTGCAAGACACTGACTGCTGCGTCACGCCGGTGCTATCCCTCAGCGAGGCTGCACGTCACCCCCACCGCATCGCGCGTGATGCTTTCGTTGACGTCAGCGGCATCCGACAACCCGCTCCCGCACCGCGCTTCTCGCGCACTGCGGCACAAGCTCGCAAAGTCCCAGTACAGGCCGCCGACAGTGCCCAAGTGATCTCGCGTTGGCCGCCTCGCGCGCCGCACTGACCCAATACTGTTCGCATAAGGCCCATTTCGCGGGTTAACCCTCGCACACCTAGTCTCCGCGGTGCTCTGGGCTTCTGCTTAAAGCTACCTTGTTGATTCGCGCCGCTGCACGAGGTACGCGGCTGGCAAGCGCGCCACTTAACCAAGAGAAATCCAGTTCGACCCTAAGTACACGAAATGCAAGGGTAAGCCCGCAAGACTCGCCTTATACGAACAGTATTGCGCACTGACCCGCACAGCGCAGGGGGTCAGATGAGGACCGTGCGGGTCAACTGCGTTTCCTGCTAAATCTTGCGCGTTCGGGCTCGGCCTGGCCGATTGCTTCGCCAGCGCGGGCGCTCCACTGGTCCATGTACCGGGTCTGCAGACGGGCCAGCGTCTTGGTCATTTCAGCAACAGCCGCGGCAGCGTCACGCGCTCGCAGGTGCTTCATAAACCGGCGACGCGAGGGCAGGACGAAGGTGTTGTCGCTCGGCCCAATCTGCGCAATGAAATAGCCGAACACGCCCATGATGCCTTCGATCGTGATTACCATGATGGGGTTTCGAGTCGCTCGCGCCAGGACCACATGGAACTCGCGATTGCGTTGGGCGCGTTCTTCGAAATCCGGAGCCTGGGCTGAGGCTTCGATATTGGCGTCCAGCGCCGCAAAGTCGTCAGCCGTGGCGCGCTCGCAGGCGACGCGCACCACCACCTCGCTCAGCCACACCCTGGCTTCCGTTAGTTGTTGCGGCGTGATCGCGCCCAAGTGATAAAGATCGCGCATGCCGTTGACGATGACGCCAGAACTGCCGAATCGCACGAACGCCCCGCCGGTGGCCCCTTTGCGCATCTCGATGATGCCAGCGTGCTCCAGAGCCCGCAACGCTTCCCGCAAGGTGTTGCGACTGACATGCAGCCTTGCCGACAGGTCCCGCTCCGGCGGCAGCCGATCCCCCGGCTTCAACTTGCCTGTGGCAATCATGTCCCTGACCTGCGAAGCGATCTCATCCACTGCGCGGGTAGGCGCAATCACGGCGAATTCCGGAGGCATGCGAACGATTGGTAGCAATGGTTTTATGATTCTACTAAGTCGGCCCTGCAGAATCCGTAAGTTGTTGTCAGATGACGACTTTTGGGTGATCTCGGATGATCATTTCTCTACGGAATCAATCCCATGAGGTTTAGTTTCTGAGGGATTGAGGACTGCTGCTGATGACCACCGACGACTTCTTCCGCTCGCGCCTGGATTTGATGAGAAGCCGTTAAAAAGGGTAGGATGGTTGCATCCAGGTGTCGAAGAACGAACAAGCTGACAGTATGAACGAATAATCTGGCAATGGGCGACTTCTGTGCAATGCACCGAACTTAAGGTCCTCACCCCTTGTAGACAAACCGGGCATGAGGCTTGATCCGATTTGCCGCCCGAGGCGTCGAGCGTCCTGGGGTGATGCGGTGCAATGTTTTTGCGATCAGGGTCAGGGCACTTCCAATCATGCCCAGGACATCACCGACGGCGAGCAGCACCCTCGGCAACAAGCGCTGCACCACCACGCCCGCATGAGTGCGTTGGCAACGCCTGAGCGCAGGCATCTTGGGATCGGCCTGTACCGCCAGGCACGCTAGCGAAGCGATGTTGTCAGCCAGCACCTTGGCGGCCACGTCCACAAGAAATGCCTGCTGGGACAGGCCGGAGACAGCTTCCAGGTGCAGCCGGTGCTTGAGCCGTTTGAACGCCTCTTCGATGTGCCCGCGCTGGTGATACAGATCGCCGAAAGCAGCAGCCGGCACCTGCGCCGCAGTGAGATTGGTCAACAGCACG
>JBBQQV010000402.1:0-3261 GCA_038215505.1 Lysobacterales bacterium | reverse complement strand
AACGCGAAGGGAAACCTATTGCTGGCGCTCTACTTCTGCGCTCAAGCACGACCTTGTACGGCCGTTACTGGGGCTGCTCCGAAGCACTACCCGGCCTGCATTTCGAGACCTGTTATTACCAAGGCATCGACTATTGCCTGGCCAATGGGCTGACCATGTTCGAGCCTGGCGCGCAAGGCGAGCACAAACTGGCGCGGGGTTTCTTGCCAAGTCGCACGCGCTCGTTGCACTACATCGCCGATCCGCGCTTTCGCGCCGCCATCCAGGACTCGCTGCTGCGCGAGGCACAGTGGCAGCATTCCTATCGCGAAGAGTTGATGCAGCATTCGCCCTACCGCGCCGATGCCGACACGTATTCCTCAACTTGATTGGGCGACCGACGCCGCTTTTCCGCCGTGTCAGCGGGCGCTCTCGGATCCCAACGGCCTGCTCGCGTTTGGTGGCGATCTCTCACCGACGCGACTGTTGAATGCTTACCGGAACGGAATATTCCCGTGGTATTCCGAAGGCGAGCCCATTCTCTGGTGGTCGCCTGACCCACGCATGGTTGTCATACCCGGCGAGCTGCACCTGAGCCGCCGTTTGCGTAGAACGCTGGCGCACAGCAATTGGCTGATCAGCGCTGACGGCTGCTTTGAAGAGGTGATCGACCTCTGCGCGACCTTGCCGAGACATGGTCGCGTCGGCACCTGGATTACCACCGGGATGCGCGACGCCTACGTGGCTCTGCATCGGCTGGGTCACGCTCACAGCATCGAAGTAAACGACGGCAATGGCGTGCTCGTCGGTGGACTTTACGGAGTGACGATTGGCCGGATGTTTTTCGGCGAGAGCATGTTCAGCCTGGAGAGCGGTGGCTCACAGGTCGCTATCGCTGGTCTATGCCAACGGCTGAGTGAGTGGAACTTCGCCTTGCTCGATGGCCAAGTGAAATCCGCGCATCTTGCGACCTTGGGGTTTCGAACCCTGCCGCGCGCGGCTTTTATCGCGATTTGCGCCCAAGCCTGCGCCGAGCCTGAACCGCGTGGCCAATGGCAGACGCGTTTCGGCCATTTGTATGCCCGCGAGATCGCTTGAAACCTGACGTGACGGCCCATGCATGGCACAATTCGCGGCTCGCTCGACGCGGCCGCACTCAAAGACCGCGCGTTCGCGAGCCCCGACTGCCAAACAACACCGCCCACTAAGACGTAAAGAATGTCCAAAGACGACTCAATCGAAATGGAAGGCACGGTGCAAGAGACCCTGCCCAACACCATGTTCCGCGTCATCCTCGAGAACGGCCACGTAGTAACGGCCCACATCTCCGGCCGCATGCGCAAGAACTACATCCGCATCCTCACTGGCGACAAGGTCAAGGTGGAAATGACACCTTATGACCTGACTAAGGGGCGGATTACCTATCGGATGAAGTAGGGCTCAGATAAGAGCGAGGCTGGGGGCTGGGGTTCCACAGACGTGGTATTCGGCCTTGCGTGGTTGATTGTGCGGCGAGCGCTGTGGATAGGGGTCGGAAGCGCTGGAAAGCGCGATTCGACCCGAGAGCGAAAGAGCATCGCGCCTTCCGGCGCTCCAACAACCGCCGCGATTGGCGGCTTATGTCGTGTTGCTCCGCAACAACGAAACTCCATCTACCGGCCGATTTCCTGCGCCGTCGCTCTTGGGCTTTAGGAGGGACGCGCTCCTGCGCGGCTGCTTTGGACGTTGGCGCGAAAAGCGGCACCGCGGGAGCGGCGCCCTCCAAGGGTCGGGTCGAACGCGACGACGCCACCCATTCTTCTGCCTGTTTGCCCGGCGAAAACGAAACGCGAAAGGCTTGAAGACAGCTGCTAGTAAACCGCCGCCGTCAACAACTTCTGCGGCAACGGCTTCGCGTCCACTTGCAACTCGCCATCTCGCACCGAGACATCCACGCGACCGCCTTCAGACAGGCAGCCAAACAGCAGTTCATCGGCCAAACGGCGTTTGATCTTGTCCTGGATTACGCGCGCCATCGGGCGTGCGCCCATCTGCCGGTCGAAGCCGTGTTCGGCTAGCCAACGTCTGGCGTCTGGATCGACGGTGAGGGTGACGTGCTTCTCATGCAGTTGCGCTTCGAGTTCAATCACGAACTTGTCGACCACGCGCAGGATGTGATCGAAATCCAGTGCGCCAAATTGGATCACGGCATCCAAGCGGTTGCGGAACTCCGGGGTGAAAAGTTTGCGGATCACTTCCATCGCGTCGGTCGAGTGATCCTGTGAGGTGAAGCCAATCGTGCGCCGCGCTGCTTGCGAGGCACCGGCGTTGGTGGTCATCACCACCACTACGTTGCGGAAGTTGGCTTCGCGGCCGTTGGTATCGGTGAGCGCGCCACGATCCATCACTTGCAGCAAGATGTTGAACACATCTGGATGCGCCTTCTCGATTTCATCGAGCAGCAGCACGCAGTGCGGTGTCTTCACGATTTTTTCGGTCAGCAGCCCCCCTTGATCGAAGCCAACGTATCCCGGAGGCGCACCGACCAAGCGCGATACCGAATGCGCTTCCATGTACTCGGACATATCAAAGCGCAGCAGCTCGATACCCAGTTGCATAGCCAACTGACGGGTGACTTCGGTCTTGCCGACGCCGGTCGGGCCAGCAAACAGGAAGTTGCCGATGGGTTTATCGGGATTGGCCAAGCCTGAGCGCGCCATCTTGATCGCTGAGGTCAGCGTGTCGATGGCCTCGTCCTGACCGAACACGACCATCTTCAAATTGCGGTCGAGATTGCGCAGCACGTCGCGATCCGACGCTGACACCTGCTTGGTCGGAATACGCGCCATGCGCGCAACGATCAGCTCGATTTCGGACACGTCGACGATGGCTTTGCGGGTTTCTTCCGGCATCAACTGCTGGCGCGCGCCGGCTTCATCAATCACATCGATGGCTTTGTCCGGCAGCAAGCGGTCGCCGATGTGCTTCACCGACAGATCGACTGCCGCCTGCAAGGCGTCGGGGTGATATTCGACGTGATGATGTTCTTCAAAGCGCGTCTTCAAGCCACGCAGGATTTCCACCGTCTCGGCGATCGTAGGCTCGACCACATCGATCTTCTGGAAGCGTCGCGCCAACGCACGATCCTTCTCGAACACGCCGCGGTATTCCTGAAACGTGGTGGAACCGATGCAGCGCAGCTCGCCCGAAGCCAGCACCGGCTTGATCAGGTTCGACGCGTCCATGGTGCCGCCCGACGCCGAGCCCGCGCCAATGATGGTGTGGATCTCATCGATGAACAGC
>JBBQQV010000401.1:0-3272 GCA_038215505.1 Lysobacterales bacterium | reverse complement strand
AGATCGCTGTATTGCGCAACTCACGTGGCGGCTCCGAACCCGACCCGGTAGCCGCGGCCCGTGTTTGCATCAGCGCGGGGTGTGGTGGCATTACCGTGCATCCCAGGCCGGATGGTCGGCATATTCAACATGCCGATGTCGTGGCGTTGCGGCGGCTTTGCCAGGACCAGGTCGAATTCAACATCGAGGGTAACCCCTTCGCACCGCCACGAGATGGCTATCTGGGCTTGATCGAACTGGTACGTCTGACTCGGCCCGAGCAATGCACCTTGGTGCCGGATGGGGACGGCCAACTGACGTCAGACCATGGGTTCGAGGTTGAGAACGAAGCGCATCGGCTGGAGCCATTGATTGCTCAACTGAGGGTGTTGGGTTGCCGGGTGAGCATATTCATGGATCCCGGTGCAGCAGGGTTGGATCGGCTCAAGCAACTCGGCGCAGACCGGATTGAGCTCTACACCGGCCCCTACGCACACGCGCACGCCGAAGGAATGGCAGCAATTGCGTTGCATGCTTGCTCGGGCTCGGCTGTGGCTGCACAACGTGCTGGATTAGGAGTCAACGCGGGTCATGACCTGAGTCAATCGAACCTGGGCGACTTCCTCTCCGCGCTGCCCGGCGTACTCGAGGTATCGATCGGCCATGCGCTGATCGCGGAATCGCTGTATGCCGGTTTGGAGGCAACGGTGAGTCAATATCTCGGAATTATTGCGTCGGCGGACTCGGCTAGGTGATCCTTCGCTGACTTTTTGTCGCTGTCTTTTATTGAATACTCAAGCGCGCGATTGGCCGCGAGCGGGATGCCAGCGGTCACCTGGGCCTATGTCCGGACGAGTTTGCTTCAGCTGATCGGAGAGTTCACGACGCTTTGCACTTGGCACTCACCACTTCGCATCTATCGCGTGATGTCGCGAGGTCGGTGACCGGCGGCGGCCTAGCTCGCAAGTGGACCGCCGCAGTGGTGGCTTTGAAGCGTCGAGTTGGCTCACCCAGTTTCTGGGGCCGGAAATGGATGTGCCGCCCGAAGGCGGCACATGGTGACTTTTCAGCTTGCGTAACAGCGACTACAGCGTGTCGACAAAACCAATCTTGGCCACGCCCACATTCTTCGCCGTGGCTAGTACTTCGGCGAGTACTTGGTACTCCGCGTCCGGGCTCGCTTCGATCTCCAGCATAGGCTGATCTTCGGCGATTTTCCCGATGGTCTCGATCTGCAACGAAGGCTCGAGAGCGGCTTTGGGAAGCGGTAGGTTATCCCAGTAAAGCGCACCGCCTGCGTCAATTCTCAGGCGAATTGGCTTGGGTGGTTCCTTCGGATTTTCGGGTTGGTTACGACTGGGTTGCGGCAAGTCAATCTGCACTTCGAACGACAGCAGCGGCGCGGTCACCATGAAGATAATCAGCAACACCAACAGCACGTCGATGAGGGGCACGACATTCATATCACACTTGGGACCGGCGGAGGAGGCTGCACTAAAGGCCATGGCTCTTTCCTACTTTTTGTCGGGGTGGGTAATGAAACCCACCTTGGCGATGCCGACCAGCTTCGCTGTCCGGACGACTTCGGCCAACACCCGGTACTTGGTGTCTTTGTCACCGCGAATATTGACCTGCGGCTGCGGCTTCTGCTGCGCTTCAACCGCGAGTCGCGACTCGAGGATCTGCATAGTGACGGGTTCGTCGTTCCAGAAGATCTTGCCGTTGGTCTTGACCGCTAGCGTGATCGGCTCACCGTCAAACTTCTCGGTGGAATTGAGAGTGGCCTCAGGCAACTCAACCTTGACCTTGTGCGACATCAGTGGCGTGGTGACCATGAAAATGATCAGCATGACCAGCATGACGTCGACCAAGGGGACGACATTGGGCTCAGTAAAGCCCTCTCCGCCTTCGTTAGCGCTGAATGCCATTCCTAATCTCCCCGAAGTCTGCTTCGATCAGCGCTTGCTTGGTGCGTCGCCGACGCGCGCGCCAGTGGCGAAGAAGTCGTGCAGATCGTGCGCAAAGGTGTCGAACTTGGCATTGGTATTGCGGTTCTGACGGCTGAACGCGTTGTACGCGACGACCGCTGGGATGGCCACAGCCAGACCGAGGGCGGTCATGATCAGGGCTTCACCGACCGGTCCGGCGACCGCTTCGATACCGGCGTTACCGCTGGCACCGATACCCAGCAGGGCGTTGTAGATGCCCCAGACCGTACCCAGCAAGCCTACGAACGGAGCGGTCGAGCCGACCGTCGCGAGCAGGGTCAGGCCGTCTTCCAGTTTGGCACTCTCGCGTGTCACGGCTTGCCGCAGTGCGCGATCAATGAACTCCGAGCGATTGAGTGCCTCAACCAGTCGGCTACCTTCATGCTTCTGGTGGTGGGCGGCCGCTTGCGCGCAGTCCAAGGCGATCTTGGAGAACGGTTCGGCGGGCGGCTGCTCTTCCATCAGACGGATGGCATCGGCCGCATTGGTGGTTTCCCAGAAACCACCGACCACGCGCTCGGCGCGGGTGCGGATCATCACGTTCTTAAGCGTGTTGATGACGGTGAAATACCAAGCGGCGATCGAGAAGAGCACCAAGGTCACCAACACCATCCAACCGACCGCGTCGAGATGGTAGATCAAATGGGAGAAACCCATTTGCTTGAACGCAGCAGCGTCAGAAACGGCGCTGCCAATGGCCGGCAAGCCGGACGGGTCGAGTGGAGTTGCGGAGTCTTGGAGCATAACGCTTACCCTTTTGCTTAGGCGTCGGAGAGTTTGAACGAGATTGGCACAAGCACCCAGCCTTGGATTGGCTTACCGTCCTTCAGGGCCGGGTTGAACAACCACTTTTGCACGGCGTCGATAGCTGCGCGATCCAGCAGGCGAGAACGACTGGAGCGTTCGACCTCGATCTGCACCGGCCTGCCGTCGAGACCCACCAACACGCGAAGGACGACTTCTCCTTCTTCGCGTCGACGAATCGCCTGCGGCGGGTAACGCGGCTGCCGAATCTTGTTGTACGACTGATCTTGCGTTGGCAGATAGTCTTGAGCCGGCTGCGGCGGCGCCGGTGGTGCCGGCGGGGGCGCTGCAACTGACATCGGCGTTGGATCATCGATGATGACCGGCGGCGGCGCGTCTTGCGGCGGCGGCGGTACCTTCGGTCGCTCGATTTCCTTCGGCGGCGGACGCTTCGGAGGATCGGGCGGCGGCGGTGGCGGTGGTGGGGGTGGTGGTGGCGGCTCGATGAAGGTGACCTCGACGATCTCCGCTTCTTCTTCGCCAGTGGACGGAGCCCCGACG
>JBBQQV010000400.1:0-3275 GCA_038215505.1 Lysobacterales bacterium | reverse complement strand
AAGTCATAAGCAAATCCCCTGCCTTCGCGCATAGCGTTTGTCCACAATGCTGACCGCCTTCGCTTCGCTCGGTCAGACGTTCGCCGACACGCAAACCTGCGGTTTGCAAGCGTGCCAGCTCACCCCCAGCCCCCAGCCCCGCCCTTAAAGAAAATGGAAAAATCTTTCGAACCCGCCGCCATCGAAGCCCGCTGGTATCCGATCTGGGAGGCCTCGGGTGCGTTCAAGCCGTCCGGTGTGGGCACGCCCTACACCATCATGCTGCCGCCGCCGAATGTCACCGGCACTTTGCATATGGGTCACGCCTTTCAGCACACGCTGATGGATACCTTGATCCGTTACCACCGCATGCGCGGCTTCGACACGTTGTGGCAGGTCGGCACGGATCACGCGGGCATCGCTACCGAGATGGTGGTGGGCCGCAATCTGCAATTGGAGGGTCGTGGCGAAACCCGTGACACGCTGGGTCGCGAGGCTTTCATCGGCAAAGTCTGGGAATGGAAGCAACAGTCTGGCGACACCATCACTCGGCAGATGCGCCGACTCGGCGCGTCGGCGGATTGGTCGCGCGAACGCTTCACCATGGACGCGGGCTTGTCGGAGGCGGTCAACGAGACCTTTGTACGTCTGCATGAGGAAGGGCTGATTTATCGCGGCCAGCGCTTGGTGAATTGGGATCCTGTGCTGAAATCCGCGATCTCTGATCTGGAAGTGGTCAGCGAAGAAGAAGCGGGCCACATGTGGTTGATCGCCTATCCACTGATCGACGCCACGCTGAGCGACGGCAGTGGCCAGTTGGTGGTGGCTACGACGCGGCCAGAAACCATGCTCGGTGACGTCGCGGTCATGGTCCATCCCGAAGACGAGCGCTATGCCCATCTGATCGGCAAGTCAGTCCGCCTGCCCTTGTGTGATCGCGAAATTCCGATCATCGCCGATGACTACGTGGATCGCGCGTTCGGCACCGGCGTGGTCAAAGTCACGCCCGCGCATGACTTCAATGACTACGCCGTCGGTCAGCGCCACGGCTTGCCGATGATCAATATCTTCACCGACGTGGCCAGTCTCAACGACGCGGTACCAGCGCGCTTTCAAGGGCTGGATCGTTATGTCGCGCGCAAGGCGGTGCTGGCGGAATTGAGCGACCTTGAGTTGTTGATCGAGAGCAAGCCGCACACCCTGCAGGTACCGCGCGGCGACCGCACCGGGCAAGTGATCGAACCCTATCTCACCCACCAGTGGTTCGTGAAAATGGACGCGCTCGCCGCGCGCGGCTTGGCCTTGGTCGAGCAGGGCGACGTGCGCTTTGTGCCGGCCAATTGGATCAACACTTATCGGCATTGGCTGGGCAACATCCAGGACTGGTGCATCAGTCGCCAGCTGTGGTGGGGCCATCGCATCCCGGCGTGGTACGACGACGCCGGTAACATTTTCGTGGCGCGAGATGAAGAGGAAGCGTGTCGTAATGCCGAGCTTGCTCGGCAAGGTAGTGGTCGGCAAGGTGATCAGGAGAGCAGCGGAGCAAGCTTCGCTGTACAAGAGCAGCATTCGAAACCCACCCTACGGCGCGATGCGGATGTGTTGGAGACCTGGTTCTCCTCCGCGTTGTGGTCGCATTCGACGCTGGGCTGGCCGAATCCGGACGACATGGCGGCCTACGATTTCGCAAAACGGCTGCCGACGTCGGTGCTGGTTACCGGCTTCGACATCATTTTCTTCTGGGTGGCGCGGATGATCATGATGACCGATCACTTCACTCAGCAGGTGCCGTTCCGCGATGTTTACATCACTGGTCTGGTGCGCGACTCACTGGGCCAGAAGATGTCGAAGTCGAAGGGCAACGTGCTCGATCCCATCGACCTGATCGACGGCATCAGCGCCGATGCCTTGGTCGCCAAGCGCACCACCGGGTTGATGAAACCCACCGACGCGCCGAAGATCGAAAAAGCCACCCGCAAAGAGTTTTCGGAAGGTATTCCAGCCTTCGGTGCGGATGCCTTGCGGTTTACGTTTGCTTCGTTGGCATCGCATGGCCGCGACATCAAGTTCGATCTGAATCGCTGCGAGGGCTACAAGAACTTCTGCAACAAACTTTGGAACGCGGCGCGGTTTGTGTTGATGAACTGCGAAGGTGCTGAAGTAGGCAGCACGCTCAGCGCAACCCAAGGCGCGCCACCGCAACCGGTTACCGACGCAGAGAAATGGATACTCACGCGCTTCGATGCGCTGCTGGCAACCATCAATGAACACTTTGCCGCCTATCGTTTTGATCTGGCCGCACAGGCGATGTACGAGTTCGTTTGGAACCACTATTGCGACTGGTTCCTGGAGTTGGCCAAGCCCGCGCTGGCAAGCAACGATGCGGACGCGATTGCCAGCACCCGCCACACTCTGCTGTACGTGCTGGAGCGTTCACTGCGCGCCCTGCATCCGATGATTCCCTTCGTCACTGAAGAAATCTGGCAAGAAATCGCGCCGCGTCTTGGAATTGTTGGTGCGACCATTTGTCTGCAGCCGTATCCGCTGCGCACGCCCGAACTTTGTTTTGTTGAGGAATCCGCCAACGTCGAGTGGTTGCAAGCTGTGATTGCCGCGTTGCGTCGCCTGCGCAGCGAGCTCAATGTGGCACCAGCCAAGACCATTCGTCTGCTGTTGGCCGGCGGCAGCGATCAGGACCGTGAACAATTCGCCCGCTTTGCTGGCGCCATCGCCTTTCTCGCGAAGACCGATGAACAGACCTGGTTGCCTGCGTCGACCTCGCCGCCGCCTTCAGCGGCTGCCGTCGTCGGCACGCTTAGCTTGTTCGTGCCGCTTGCAGGCTTGGTCGATCTCGACGCTGAACGCATCCGCTTGGACAAGGAGATCAAGCGCATTACCGGCGAAATCGGAAAATGCCAAGGCAAGCTCGCAAGCGAGACGTTTGTGGCGAATGCGCCCGCTGCCGTGGTGGCGCAAGAGCGGCAGCGATTGCTGGATTGGCAAGCACAACACGCTGGGCTATCCGAGCAACGTCAGCGCCTCAGCACTGACTGAGCGAGGATAGGGGAAACACTTCGCCGACCCGCTTGGCGCAAGCCTCGTGGAAGCGGACAATCAAATCGTCTGAATCGCTGGCAACCGCATGACCACTAAGCTCAGTCTGTTTTCCTTCGTGCCTTTTGACCGCAGCGCGCGGGTGCGCTGGCTGGCGCACGAGCTCGGCATCACCATTGACGAGCACAAGCTCGATTTTGCCGGCGGTGAACACCGCCGCGAAACGCACCTCGCGCGGCATC
>JBBQQV010000399.1:0-3290 GCA_038215505.1 Lysobacterales bacterium | reverse complement strand
AACGCACCGGGGTGTTCGCAGATTGGGAAGCGCGTTCGCTTCGCCATCACAAAGTGTGAACAAATGCACGCTTGCTGCAACTTGGGGCTTAATCGATGCTGAACTTTAACGTTTATTCAGCACTCGATCACTGAACCTTCAGGGGCAATCCGTAATCTATGCATGCGGGTGACGCAACGTCCCCAGCAGATTCATCCTCCCCCCTAGGGTGAATCGACAGAGGTCAGGTCCTCCCCTATCTGGCCTCTATCCCCAGCCCCGTCGGCGCCCCCTCGCCGGCGGGGTTGCTTTTTTGGGTAATCCCTTTTTCCGCTATTTGCTCGGGCAATCTTTTTTGGAAAGCCCCTCGGCTGCTGACTATACGTCAGCTTCGCTGAGCCAATCGCGCGGACGCAGGTAGTCGCTTAAGTTGGCTTCGGCGGAGCCGGGCTCGGGTGTGTAGCTGTATTCGAAGCGGACTCGTGGCGGTAGGCTCATCAGGATTGATTCGGTGCGGCCGCCACTTTGCAGTCCGAACAAGGTGCCGCGATCCCAGACCAGGTTGAACTCGACGTAGCGACCGCGACGATACAGTTGGAACTCGCGTTCGCGCTCGCCAAATGGGGTGTCACGGCGACGTTCTACAATCGGCAGGTAAGCGGGCAGGAGGGCATTGCCGACGTCGCGCAGGTAGGCGAAGCAGCGCTCAAAACCCCAGCTGCTTAGATCATCGAAAAACAGGCCGCCGACGCCGCGGGTTTCGTTGCGATGGCGCAGGAAAAAATAGTCGTCGCAGGCCTGCTTGTGCTGGGCGTAGACGTTGTCGCCATACGGCGCACAGGCCGCCTGCGCGACGCGGTGCCAGTGCCGCACGTCGTCGGCAAAGGGATAGAACGGGGTGAGGTCAAAGCCACCGCCGAACCACCACGCGACTTCCTCACCATCCCGCAGTGCTTGAAAGTGACGCACGTTCATGTGCGTGGTGGGCACGTAGGGATTGTGCGGGTGCAGGACCAGCGACACGCCTGCCGCCCGCCAGGCCGCGCCGGCAAGCTCGGGACGATGCAGCGAGGCGGAAGGCGGCAAGCGTGGGCCGGACACTTCGGAATAGCCGACGCCGGCTTGTTCAAACAGTGCGCCATTCTTGAGCACGCGTGAGCGCCCGCCGCCACCTTCCGGGCGCTGCCAGAGGTCTTCGTGAAAGCTGGCCGCGCCGTCGGCGGCGCTCAAGCCACTGCACAGGCGATCCTGCAAATCGCGCAGAAAGGCGCTGACGGATTGTCCGGTTTGTGCGGCGCTATCAGGCATGAATCAGGCCGCGAGCTTGCGAGCCGCCATCAAGGCTTCGATCTGATCGATCGCCTTCGGCACGCCGCCACTCAAGACTTCGCAGCCTTGCGCGGTGACCAGCACGTCATCCTCGATGCGCACGCCAATGCCGCGCCACTTCGCCGCCACGCCCTTGCTGTCGGCTGCGATGTAGATGCCGGGCTCAATGGTCAGCACCATGCCCGGCTCCAGCATCCGGTACTTGCCATCGATGCGGTAGTCGCCGACGTCGTGCACATCCAAACCAATCCAATGGCCGGTTTTGTGCATGTAGAAACGCTTGTAGCTTTCGTCTTGCAGGCATTGCGCCAAGCTGCCTTTCAACAACCCGAGTTCGAGCATGCCTTCGGTCAACACGCGCACCGCGGTGTCGTGCGGGGTTATCCAGCAGGCTCCCGGACGCACGGCATCAATCGCCGCCAGCTGCGCCTTCAGCACCCATCCGTAAATCGCGCGCTGGGCAGCGCTGAAGCGCCCATCGATGGGAAACGTGCGGGTGATATCGGAGGCGTAACCGTGCAACTCGGCGCCAGCATCGATCAACAACAGATCGCCGCTTTGCAGGCGTGCATTGTTGGCCCGGTAGTGGAGGACGCACGCATTGCCGCCTGCGCCGACGATGGGCTCGTAGGACGGCACCGCGCCACGACGACGGAAGCTGTGGATGAGCTCGGCTTCGATCTCGTACTCGAACATGCCCGCACGCGCGGCTTGCATCGCACGTACATGCGCCTCAGCGGCAATGGTGGCGCTCTTTTTCATCAGCGCGATTTCATCGCGACTTTTGAACAAACGCAGGTCGTGCAACAGATGACCCAGCGCCAGAAACTCATGCGGCGGCTGCGCGCCTTGCTTGATCTGCGCGCGAACACGATTGACCCAACCGATCAGCTTGAGATCGAAGTCGGCATCGCGACCCAAGTGGTAATAAACGCGCGAACGACCTTCGATCAGCCCCGGCAGAATGTCGTCGAGATCAGAAAACGGGTAGGCATCGTCCATGCCGAAATTGGATACCGCGCCTTCGGTACCCGCGCGCGGTCCATCCCAGGCTTCGCGCTCGGGATTGCGCTCACGACAAAACAGCAAGGTTTCGCCGTGCTTGCGACCTGGCACCAGCACCAATACCGCTTCGGGCTCGTTGAAACCGGTCAGGTAGAGAAAGTCGCTGTCTTGCCGAAACGGATAGTGACTGTCGTTGTTGCGGAACCGCTCGGCCGCCGCAGCCAAAATCAGAATCGCGTCATTGCCGGCCATCCGCATCAATTGGCGGCGGCGGCGGGCGAACTCGGCAGGTTTGATCATCGCGGCCTCGGTCCTTATAAAGGTTACTGCTCTGAAATGGGACTGCTCTGAAAGGTTACCGCTCTGAAACGGGACTGCTCTGAAACGGGACTGCTCAGTGCAAGCGGGTTGGATGCGAGACAGCGGCTGCTTGAGCGTCATCATCAAGCTGATTGTCGTAGAGCAGCAGCACCGCGACGCGGACAAATTCGATGAGTTCTGCCAGCGATTCCTCGTCCTGCTCGGGATCCTCAAACGTCACTACGGTGCCGGCAATACGGCCGAGGTCTGCGAGTGCTTCAGCAGCGTCTTCGGATTGGGCATCGCCACCCGCCAGCCCAAAACCGCCGAGAAAGCCACGGCACCACTGCAACAGCGCTTCGGCGCGCTCGCTGAGTGGCGCGTGCTCAGGCAGCAGCAGTTGCAAGCTCAGCTGGTCATCGGCAAGTTGCGCAACACTGCTGGCAAACAGCCGGCCAAGGGGCTGCTCAGCGCTCAAGGCGACCGCATCAACCGAATCCAAGCTGAGCTGCTCGGGCCAGCCTGTGGGGCTGCATTGACCGCCGCCACAAATGTATCCACACAACGAACCGTGCAGCTCGTCAGCGTCGATACCCAAGGCCACGGCGACCAGCGCGGTTTGAACAGGTTCGAAGGCGGGTAGTGGCCGACTGGACACAGAGCATTCCAAGATGAAG
>JBBQQV010000398.1:0-3292 GCA_038215505.1 Lysobacterales bacterium | reverse complement strand
GCACCGACAGAAATACGATATGGGTGACGCCATGCTGGCGCGCCCGCGCGATCAAATCACCGAAATCGCCGTTAAGTTGCGGCGGACGCATTAGGAACAGACTGTCGCAGTCAGCCAGCGCTGCGTCTTGACTGGTGGGATCGAGAAAGTCGAAGGCGACCGGCCGCACTCTCGCATCGCCTCGCCATGTCGCGGCAGCGCTTGCAACGTCGCGCACCGCCGCGCGCACGGCGATGCCGTCAATGGCACCCAGCGCCGCAATCAAGGCTGCGCCAACTTGACCCGTGGCACCGGTCACAAGGATGCGTTTCATTGCGCCGCACTCGTCAGACGGATCACGGCCGGTCCGATGGCAAGGGCAGCGGATCGATGGCGGCAAGCACCTATCCGTCGAGGCCGTCGGCGCGAGTAATCGCATCGCTGGAACAGTTCACCCGATTTTGCGGCAGGCCCAACGCCATTCGCTGCGACAGCGGCCCGAAGCACACCGGCTGTACCTCGCAACGCTGGGCGGAGGTCAACGCCATCCGGCTTCATTGCATCCAGCCCGACTCAACAATCGGCCACATGATCTTATTGGACGATGGGACAGAGCAGGCAGATGCGCAGCTTGGCCGGGCTAACCTGGCCTTTTCATGAATGCGTACGATGATCGCGCAGGATTCTGATCGCACAGGGGATTCTCTGAAGGAACGGTGTATCGGGCCATACGGCCGACTGAAGAGAATTCCCTGTGCGGTCAGGAGACAAGCGAGGGCGTGCGCAATTCATGAAAAGTCCGGGCTAAGTCCGCCCGGCTGCTAAAGCGCGCCCACGAATCCGATCTTGGCAACGCCAACATTCTTGGCAACAGCAAGTACCTCGGCCAAGACGTGATACTCGGCGTCTGGGCTGGCGTCGATTTTCAGCATTGGTTGATCAGCAACCGACTTGCCGAGCGTCTCGATCTGCAGTGATGCCTCCAAGGCAGTACGCGGTAACGGCAGGTTGTCCCAGAACAGGGCTCCGCTGGCATCGATTCGCAAATTGATCGGCGCGGGAGGCTCGACCTGCGGCTTCACGCGATCAACGTCTTGCGGAAGATCGATGGGGATTTCAAACGAGAGCAGTGGCGAAGTCACCATGAAGATGATCAACAGCACCAGCAACACGTCGATCAGCGGCACGATATTCATGTCGCTCTTGCTTGAAGCATGGGCAACCGCACTAAAAGCCATGGTGAGCTCCTCAGATTAGTCCGCGTAGGGGTCGGCCAAGCCAAGTTCAACGTTAACTTCTACGACGAGCTCGCCGCTCAGCACCGCCGCCTTGGAGATTACGCCTTTCCGCGGCGCGGGCAAGCGCTCCGCACGCCCCGGTCCAGGTAAGTCACGGCAAGCTGGAGATACCTGCAAAGCTGTCTCGTGGCCACGGGGAAATCGTCATGGCATGGGCTTGCAGGACGGCAGGACGGCTGCACGGCAAATGCCAGCGTGGTGGCGGAATCAGCTTGCATACTCTCGATGATCACTTCCTGATCGAACAGGTGCCGACCTGCAAGGCGCTTGGTGGTGAGTTGAAGATTCGTTGCGTCGCGGCCGTGGGCATTTTCAAAGACGCTCAACGCGGACTGGCGAGCGCAAGTTGGGCCTGCGAAGCAGGGCTTGCGATCAAACTGGGGCTCCTGGATCACTCGAAAGCGCAGCTTGCTTGCAACTCGGAAGTGCAGGCCCGCTTGCCGGCAGACGACTCGGCGGTTCGGCTGTCCTCAGCGCACATTGCTCGAATCCTGCAATCCTAACCGCCCCACGGCAGCAGCCTGAATCACGTCAGTCACCTTCAGCCGCGCCGCGAGTGGGGGCCGGATAACGCAGGTCTGATGACCGACAGCAAGCGGTCGGCTGCTGCCATTCTTTTGCGTGATTTTCCTGGGCACAGTCGTTGGCGACGCGGGTCTGGACAAATCCTACACACCTGCTTACGAGGCGAGCCCGCTTGGTTCAGCTGGCAAAGCGGGACACCCGTGCTGGCAAATCATGGTCACCTCGCTGGCAATGCGCAGCGGCCAACTCTGCGTCCGATTGGGTGCGAACTCCTTCTCTCTCGCGACACCTCAGCTCTAGGTGGGGATCAACAGCGCGGCACAGTTGATCGCCACGACACCGATTTCGAGTGGCCAAAAGGGGAGGGGACCAATGTCGTCACGAACGCTGTGGTCGGCGATGACCAAGAGCATCGCCAGCTTGCCAAGGGCTGGATCAATCGACCTGATCGAATGGCCTGTGCCGAGCGAGATGTTGCTCGTCGCGAGCACCGAGGCGGTTGGGCTTCTTGCGGCTTCCAGCAACATTCTCAGCGCTTGATCTGCAGCTCTGCGAAAGCGAAGCGCTGCTAGGTCGCGCCCACGCTTGGCAAGCATCGTGGGGGAGGAGGTGCGAATTTCGGACCGCTCGCGACACTTGTATAGCTGGAACCCCGAAAACCCCCGAAGGAGCTGACCATGGGCCAGTACAGCCTCGTTCTAGCCGACGAGTACCGCCACCTGTTCGATACGCTGGAAGTACGCGGCGCGCGGGCCGTCGAGGTCGACCGGCTGGTCGATCAGGCATTGGAGCTGAAGCCGCGCTACGGCAACATCGGCGCGCCGCTGGGCGTGCCGTGGTTTTTCATCGCCGCCGTGCACTTGCGCGAGAGCAGCTTCCGGGTGGATCGGCATCTGCACAATGGCGACCCGCTTACCGGCCGCACAATCCAGGTGCCGGCGGGGCGACCCGCAGATGGCGAGCCGCCCTACACGTTTGAGCACAGCGCGAGCGACGCGCTGACCATGAAGAAACTGCACACGGTGCAAGACTGGTCGCTGCCACGTTTGCTCTATCAGCTTGAGCGCTATAACGGCTTCGGCTATCGCACGCGCGGGCTCCCTTCTCCTTATCTGTGGAGCTTTTCCCACCACTACCTGCGCGGCAAATTCGTCGCCGATGGCAAGTTCGATCCGGCAGCAGTCGACAAGCAATGCGGCACCGCGACCCTGCTGCGGCGTCTGGCGGAGCACCAGGAAATCCAGTTTGCCGATGAGCCGCCGCTCGATGCACAGGCAATTGTCGTTCCCTTCGCCATCAACCGTCCGACGGCGGCCGCCGAGATTGAACGCGCGCAGGCGCTACAGCATTGGCTGAACACGTTTTCCGGCGTGTACCTGAAGGTCGACGGCTGGCCCGGCACGCGAACCTCGAACGCCTTCAAGGTGGTGACTGGAAGCTACTTGCCGGGAGATCTGCGGCTCGCTTGAACGACCTTTCACCAAGGACAA
>JBBQQV010000397.1:0-3324 GCA_038215505.1 Lysobacterales bacterium | reverse complement strand
CTCCACTCGTGAATGCCCATCTTCTGCGAGGCCAAGGTCACCCCCGGCGCGGGGCGTTGCCGAATGTCGCCGCCGCTTAACTGCGCATGGATTGACAGCGCCGCTTCGTGACCATGGGCGACGGCCCAGATGATGTTTTTGGGTCCAAATGCCGCGTCGCCGCCAAAAAACACCTGCGGATGACTGGATCGAAACGTGAGCTTGTCGACGACGGGCATGCCCCACTCGTCAAACGCGATGCCGGCATCGCGTTCTATCCACGGAAAGGCATTTTCTTGGCCGATCGCCAGCAGCACTTCGTCGCAGGCATGAAACTCATCCGGCTCGCCTGAGGCCACCAGCGTGCGGCGTCCGCGCGCGTCCAGCGCCGGCGTGACCCGCTGGAAGCTCATCCCAATCAGCTGGCCATTCTCATGATGAAACGCCAGCGGCACCCGGTAATCCAGAATCGGGATGCCTTCGTGCATGGCGTCTTCTTTTTCCCACGGACTGGCGCGCATTTCGGCAAAGCCTGAGCGCACGATCACTTTCACCTCGGTGCCACCCAAGCGTCGCGCCGAACGACAGCAATCCATCGCTGTGTTGCCACCGCCCAACACCAGCACGCGCTTTCCAACCGCCTTTACGTGTTCAAAATAGACCGAGGCCAGCCAGTCGATGCCGATATGCACGTTGGCGGCGCACTCGGTGCGACCCGGCACCTCTAAATCACGACCACGCGGCGCGCCACTGCCGACGAATACGGCGTCATAGCCTTCCGTGAGCAATTGCTGCATGGAGTGAATCAAACGCCCGCCGATAAACTCGACGCCCAAATCCAGCACGTAGCCCACTTCTTCGTCGATGACGGTTTCCGGCAGGCGGAAGCGCGGCACTTGAGTGCGCATGAAACCGCCGGCCTTGGGGTCTTTGTCGAACACCGTGATCGAATAGCCCAGCGGCGCCAGATCGCGGGCCACCGTCAAGGATGATGGTCCGGCCCCGACACAAGCAACGCGCTTGCCGTTCCTGGTCGAAGCCTTCGCCGGCATGCGGGCGCGAACGTCGCCCTTGTTATCGGCCGCGACCCGCTTCAATCGACAAATCGCCACCG
Organism: Lysobacterales bacterium; assembly: GCA_038215505.1. GTDB lineage: Bacteria > Pseudomonadota > Gammaproteobacteria > Xanthomonadales > Xanthomonadaceae > JANNWF01. The sequence goes on along the minus strand of JBBQQV010000397.1, from coordinate 2,231 downwards.
GCTCAGCGCTTATCCCCGCTTCTTCTTCCACTCGCCCGCGCCGACACGCCGGCTCACAGGGGCGATCACAGGTGCGCCCGAGAATGCCGGGAAAGACATTACTCTTCCAATTGACCATATAGGCATCGTCGAACTTACCCGCCGCAATCATCCGGATGTACTCGGGCACGGGGGTGTGCGCCGGACAGGCCCACTGGCAATCCACCACTTTGTGGAAGTAATCCGGATTGGCACTATCGGTTGCTCGCACTCCACCCTCCTGGTCGACACGCGTTGGCTGATGGTCGCGCGCAATGCCTAATTGAGCGCCCGCCCACCTGAATCGAATGCGGCGGATTCTAGCCCCGCGATGGGCCAAGGTCGTTGCGCACTGCGGCGTGACCTCTTAGCGATCTCGCACTAGCGGCTAAACTTGGCGACGACATAGATATGAGCAGTACAACTCGAATGCCCAGCTTGGTGGTCAACGCCAGTCCTGCCCATCCACTGGGCATGCCAAGCGCGGATTTTCTGCGCGACTATTGGCAGAAGCACCCGCTGCTGATCCGCGGGGCGATGGCAGGTCTCACCTGCCCGCTGACACCCGAAGATCTGGCTGGCCTCGCTTGTGAAGAGTTGGCGCTGTCGCGGCTAGTGCAACACGACCGCGTGAACGACCGCTGGTCGCTGCGGCAAGGCCCCTTCGCCGAAACCGACTTTCCCGGTTTGCCCACGCAGGACTGGACGCTGCTGGTGCAGGACGTCGACAAGTGGGACGCCGACGTTCGCCAGCTGCTGCGCGGGTTTGACTTCATCCCACGCTGGCGGATCGACGATGTCATGGTCAGCTTTGCGGCACCCGGCGGCTCGGTGGGTGCCCACGTCGATCACTACGACGTGTTCCTGCTGCAAGGCCAAGGTACGCGGCGCTGGCACATCGATGCTCGCAAGAATCCACCGCTCGCATGCCGCGACGACGCGGAACTCAAACTCCTGCGCGAGTTCAACCCCAGCGATGAATGGCTGCTCGAACCCGGCGACATGCTGTATTTGCCGCCGGGCGTGCCGCATCACGGCATTGCGGTTGACGCCTGCCTCACCTTTTCGATTGGCATGCGCGCACCCGCTGTCAGTGAATTGATTGGTGACCTGGCCGATCACCTGATGGATGCATTGCCGGATTCACTGCGCTACGGCGATGCTGATCTTGCACCACCCACCGATACCAATGAAATCGACGCGACCGCCATCGCGCGGGTACGCCAGTTACTGGAATCCAACCTGGCTTTGGATGACCGTGCCTTGGCAACGTGGCTGGGTGGATTCCTTACCCGCTATCGCAGTTCTGCTGAGTCGTTTTCGCCACCGAAGCCGCCTACTCCCGCGCAGATCGAGCGCGCACTCGGCAAAGGTGGATGCCTGGTACAGCATCCATTCGCCCGGTTTGCGTGGACTCGCGCTGGCCGGCAAGCACGCCTGTTTGCGCACGGCCACTCCTGGTTGTTGCCACTGGCCGCCGCCAAGCGACTTTGCGCAATCCAACCGATATTGGCGACGGACTACCAGCATCTGTGCCGGCAGGCCGATACTGTGATCAGCGAGTTGCTGGCCGCTGGTTTGCTGGTCGTCCAACGTAAGGGGTCCAAGTAATGTACGAATTGCGCATAGCCGATGGCTTTCGCGTTGATCCGGCCGACTACACACGCGATCTGGACGCCATTCGCGCGGTCCGCGAGCCCGTCTTCTTGGTTGAGCAACAGGTACCTCCCGATCAGGAATGGGATGAACTGGATCCGTTGTCAAAGCATGTTCTGGCGCGCGACTTCGACGGCCGACCGATTGGCACGGGTCGCTTGACGCCGGAGCAGCGCATCGGTCGCATGGCCGTGCTGGCCAATTGGCGAGGCAAGGGTGTGGGCGAAGCCATGCTGATGCGCTTGCTGGATAAGGCACGTGACATGGGTTATCCGCAGATCGAGCTGCACGCGCAAACCCACGCGATACCTTTTTATGCCCGCGCCGGCTTTGTCGCCGAGGGTGACGAGTTCATGGAGGCGGGCATTGCCCACCAGATCATGCGCATCGCTCTGCAGCCACGCCCGGCCATCACCCGCCAGCCGCTGCCACAGGCCAACGAACGGCCTGTCGAAACTCTGATTGAGTGCCGTGCGGCAACCTTGGACGTCCTCAAGGCGGCTCGCCATCGACTGTGCATAGTCAGTCGGGATTTGGATCCTGCGCTGCTGTGCAAC
>JBBQQV010000396.1:0-3346 GCA_038215505.1 Lysobacterales bacterium | reverse complement strand
CCACTGTTTTTGCCGCTGGTTTTTTCGCAGCGACTGCCTTGGCAGCTGGCTTCTTCGCAACAGCTTTCTTGGCGGCTGGCTTTGCCGCAGCAACTTTTTTCACTGCAGCCTTTTTGGCGGCTGGCTTGGGCGCTGCAGCTTTCTTCACTGCCGGTTTAGCGGCGGCTTTTTTCGGTGCAGCTTTCTTCGCGGCAGGTTTCTTTGCAGCAGCTTTTTTGGTGGCCATGGTTGGTTGAACTCCCTAGTCAGGTTTGCGAATCAGGTTTACGGAAACAGCAGTTGCCCAGAGCGCGATGTCGCAGACATCGCATACGAAAACGCCCGCGCTGCGGATGCAGCACGGGCGTCGTATAGGTAGTCGTGAGGCACCGATTCTGGTGTCGACGACGATGCAGTTTTCAGCAGCGGGAGGGAGAAGCAGCACCAGTCCACCGAGGCGGAGTGCGTTGCGGAAAATTGTCCGCGTGAGGCGCTTTGCTTGACTCCGAATTTACTCACCGTTTCCCGCGCATTGATCAGTTCGGCGAAAGCTAATCACGCGTCATCACACTGTCAACAAGCTGGCGAACATTTTTCCCGCGCACGCGCGACGTTGTCGCTGCGATGTGTCGTCGCCGCGCACGTTTGTCAGCGCCGAGAATTTTCGTCGCGCTGTTTGCGGCCGCTGAGCGACGCGCTGCAAGCCGCTCTGCGTATAGCTATCGGAGCTTTCGATCAAGCTGCGACAAAAACATCCGCAGCACTTTGCAAGCATCATTGCGCGGATGAACGGCGCACGTATCGTGCGCAAAAAAATCTCGTGTCATCGACGCATGGCGCAATGCTTTTCCGCATCGATCACAGGCAACTGCGCAGACTTTTTTCGCGAGCCGCCGCAATGCTGTCTGTTGCGAACATCGATTGCATGCGCAGCGCGTGGGTCTGCGCGCAAGCCGAGTGATCAGTCGGCGTCGTCTTCGATCATGGCTGCGTAATCGTCGGGCGAAAGCAGTTCGTCCACCTCAGCCACGTCATCGGGTTCGATGGCATAGATCCAACCTTCACCGAAAGCGTCTTCGTTGATCGCTTCCGGGCGATCCGTCAGCGCTTCATTGATGGCAACGACAGTTCCAGAAACAGGCGCGTAAACATCCGACGCCGCCTTCACTGACTCGACGACTGCAACACCATTGCCGGCCTCCACCCGATCACCGATCGCGGGCAATTCGACATAGACGAGATCGCCCAACTGCGCTTGTGCGTGGTCAGAAATTCCGATCGTGACGCGACCGCTGTCTTCGATTCGCGCCCACTCGTGGGACTTGAGAAATCTCAGATCGCCGGGGATCTCATTCATTGCAAAAACTCCACTGAAAGTGCGTTGCACGCTCGCCGTGCAGGCGGGGATTGGGTGACCGCGGCGCGGATTGTAACCGAGCAGATGCTGAGCAGCGGCGTTCAAGAACAGCCTCTATATTCCGGCACATATCGCGCCATCACGCGCGAAGGGTGGCTTGACTACCCGCACCGGAATCTCGCGCCCGCGAATGTCGACGCGTACCTCACCCAGTTCGCCCTGTGGCACTCGCGCCATGGCAATGGCCTTGCCCAAGGTAGGTGAGAAGGTTCCGGATAACACCTCGCCATCGCCGGCCTGGCTGCGGATCGTCTGCCCATGCCGCAGCACGCCTTTCTCATCCAGCACCAGGCCAATCATCTGCCGTGGCACGCCTGCTGCCAGTTGTGCTTGCAGTGCGGCACGTCCAACGAAGTCGCGATCACCGTCCATTGCCACCGTCCAGGCGAGACCAGCCTCAAACGGCGACACCGATTCGTCCATGTCCTGGCCGTACAACGGCATGCCAGCTTCCAGACGCAGGGTATCGCGTGCACCCAAGCCGGCCGGCCTCACGCCAGCGGCATGCAGTGCATTCCACAGCGCAACGGCATGCTCCGCCGGAACGATTACTTCATAACCGTCTTCACCGGTGTAGCCGGTGCGCGCCAGGAATAGTGGCATGTCATCTGGACCACTCACTTCGGCGGCCATGAACTTGCCCAAGGCTTGCGCCCGTGCGGCGGCCTGCGTGCTCAGCAGCGAATGCAAGCGATCACGGGCCTGCGGACCTTGTACGGCGATCATCGCCAGCTCCGGGCGCTCGCGGATCTCAACATCGAATCCGACCACTTGTTTGGCGATCCATGCCAGATCGTTTTCGCGGGTTGCCGCATTGACGACCAGTCGAAACCATTGCTCGGACAGGAAGTAGACGATCAAGTCGTCAACCACGCCACCTGCTGGATTGAGCATGCAGGTGTAGAGGGCCTTGCCGGGCTTCTTCAGTTTGTCGACGTTGTTGGCGACGAGGAAGCGCAGGAACTCGCGCGCCTGCCCCCCACGCAGATCGACCACCGTCATGTGCGAGACATCGAACATGCCGGCCTCACGACGCACAGCGTGATGTTCTTCGATCTGCGAGCCGTAGTGGATCGGCATATCCCAGCCACCGAAATCGACCATGCGCGCGCTCATGGCGCGATGGGTGGCGTTGAGAACGGTGACCTGACTCATAGCGTACTCACTTCCGACGATGCACGGGCGCGCATTATCGCGCAGAGCGTGCGCACTGCTCAGGTGCAGCGAGTTTCATCAATGTTGCGAGCGAACCAACCACCAGACCGGCAACAAGCCAGCGGCCACCAGCAGTAATCCCGGCGCCGCCGCTTGCACCCAAAGCCCCTCTGCCGTTTGCGCATATATACGTACCGCCAAGGTATCCCAGCCAAACGGCCTCAGCATCAGGGTGGCGGGCATTTCCTTCATGGTCTCGACCAGCACCAGCAGCATCGCAGCCAGCGCGCTGGGGCGTAGTTGCGGCCACGCAATCTGCCGCCAGCGTTGTGCGCGACCCGCACCCAGCAGACGGGCGGACTCAAACAAACTTGGTCGCAGTTGCGTGAGCCCAGCCTGCACAGCGCCATGACCCACGCGCAGAAAGCGGACACAGAGCGCGATCAGCACACCGAGAATGCTGCCGACCAGCGCCAACTCGAGCCCCATGTGCTCGCTGGTCCAATGCTGACCGGCGATCAGCAGGCCCATAACCGCCACCGCCAACACCGTTCCGGGAATGGCGTAACCAAGGGTAGCGACAAACTCGGCCGAGCCGCGCACGCCGTCGCTGGGCTTGGCGTGGCTGAGCCATGCCATGCCGCCGCCGATCAACAACACTAGAGTAGCGACGCACATACCCAGCAGCAAAGTATTCGACGAGGCGGCGAGCAGGCCACTGCCGTCAAAGTTTGAGAGATCAAGCCAACTCAGCAGTTGCAGCACCGGCAAACCGAAGCCCAGCGCGATCAATAG
>JBBQQV010000395.1:0-3371 GCA_038215505.1 Lysobacterales bacterium | reverse complement strand
TCAGCGCCACGACATCGAGCGCGCCGCCGCCGCACTGGAGAAGGCCGAGAAGCCGCGCATCCATGTGTTTATCGCCAGCAGTGATATCCACCTCACCCACAAGCTGCGCATGAGCCGTGCGGAAGCACTCGAAGCGGCCGCAGCGGCGGTGGAATTGGCCCGCAGCTATTGCGACGACGTCGAGTTTTCAGCCGAAGACGCGTCGCGCTCGGAGCCGGCCTATCTGGCGCAGATGTTGAGCGCAGTGGTCGAAGCCGGCGCCCGCACTTTGAACGTACCCGACACGGTGGGTTATGCGATTCCTTCGCAGTACGGCGCCCTGTTTGCTTACCTGCGCGAGCACGTGCGCGGCATCGAGAAGGCCGTGCTGTCCTGCCATTGCCATGATGACTTGGGGCTGGCGGTGGCTAATTCGCTGGCCGCCATCGAGAACGGCGCGCGCCAAGTCGAGTGCACCATCAACGGCATCGGCGAACGCGCTGGCAATGCGGCACTGGAAGAAATCGTGATGGCGCTGCGCACGCGCAGTCCGCACTACGGCGTCAGCACGCGCATTCGCACGCAAAAGTTGTATCCCACGTCGCGCAAGCTGGCCTCGATCACTGGCAGTCTGGTCGCGCGCAACAAAGCTATCGTCGGCGACAACGCGTTTGCGCATGAAAGTGGCATCCACCAGCACGGCATGCTGCGCCATCGTGAGACCTACGAAATCATGGTGCCTGAGGACGTTGGCGTGTCGCGATCGCAGCTGGTGCTGGGAAAACACAGCGGTCGCGCGGCCTTGACAGATCGCCTGCGCGAGCTGGGCTTCACGCTGGAAGAGGCGGCGCTGAATCAGGCCTTCGCCAGCTTCAAGACGCTGGCCGACAAGAAGAAAGAAGTGTTCGATGCCGATCTGGAGGCGATCGCGCTCGGCGCAACCGGCACCGAAGGCGGCCCGTGGCGCTTGCTGGCTCTGCATATCCAAGGCGCAATTGGTCGCGACGCCGTGCCATCGGCCAGCGTGCGCATGGGTCACGAGGACGGCCGCGTGATCTCGGAAGCCGCCGTCGGAGACGGCCCAGTGCATGCCATCTTCGCCTCCATCGAACGCGCCACCGGCGTGAACGTCACCTTGCGCCAATATCAGGTGCGCTCGCTATCCACGGGTGAGGACGCGCAGGGCGAAGCGCGCGTTGACGTATTAGTCGATGGCCGTGAATACCGCGGCCGCGCGGTCAGCACCGACATTCTGGAAGCCAGCGCGCTGGCCTTGGTGGAGGTGATCAATCGGATTGAGCGGCGCAATGTGTTGCAGGCGCGTGAGGTGGTTGCGGCCTGAGAGCAAAGGCAGGGCTGGGGACTGAGGGCTGGGGCGCACAGAGCGACCCACTCGCAGTCCCGGTTCTCCGAGCTCGCAGCTCAGACGCACTCTCAGCACCGCACCCCAAGACCCGGCCCGCGCGCCCAGCGCTCGAGCGTTCAACGGAGCGCAAACCTGCGGTTTGCAAGCGCACCGATTCACCCCAGTCCCCAACCCCGCTCTTAAACACCCCAAACCCCGCACGGAACCCAAACCCCATGAAAACCTCCCAATACATCTGGTTCAACGGCCGTCTGGTTCCGTGGGCCGACGCCACCGTGCACGTGATGGCGCATGGCCTGCACTACGGCTCGTCGGTGTTTGAGGGCATTCGTTGCTATGCCACGCCCGATGGGCCGGCGATTTTTCGTTTGCGCGATCACACCGCACGCCTGTTTGAATCGGCGCGCATCTATCGGATGAACCTCGGCTTTGACGAGGCGCAGATTTTTGAGGCCTGCAAGCAAACGGTTCGCGAGAATCGCTTGGGTGCGGCTTACCTGCGGCCCATCGCGTTCCGTGGATTGTCGGGCTTTGGGTTGGCGGCACCAGAAAATGGTCCCGTCGATGTCGCCATTGCGGCCATCGAATTCGGTGCCTACCTCGGCGAAGAAGGTCTGCGCCAAGGCATCGACGTGTGTGTGTCGAGCTGGAACCGGGCCGCCCCCAATACCTTCCCCACTGCGGCCAAAGCGGGCGGCAATTATCTGAATTCACAGCTGATCGCGCTTGAAGCAAAGCGCAATGGCTTCGCCGAAGGCATCGCCCTCTCGACCGACGGCATGCTGTCGGAAGGCAGCGGCGAGAACCTGTTCATCATTCGCAAGGGCGTGCTGTACACGCCGCCGGCGGCGGCATCGATCCTGGTCGGAATCACCCGCGACACAGTGTTTACCTTGGCCACTGAGTTGGGTTTGAAGATTGTCGAACAATCGCTGCCACGCGAAATGCTCTATCTCGCCGACGAGGTTTTCTTGACCGGCACCGCCGCCGAAATCACCCCCGTGCGCTCGGTCGACCGCATGAATGTCGGTGCCGGCTGCCGCGGCCCGATCACCGCCGCCCTGCAGGAGAAGTTCTTCGGCCTGTTTGACGGCCGCACCCAGGATCGGTGGGGCTGGCTGGATCATGTGGGTGTCGGGGCGGCAGCGGAGCCTCGGCTGGCGGCGTTGGCTTGAGGCGCTAAAAGGCGAGAGCGGGGTTTGGGGCTGGGGGCTGGGGTGATGCGACGCGCCTGCGAACCGAAGGTTTGCGCGTCGAGGAACGCCCGAGCGCTATGCGCGAGGGCCGGGGCGCGAGGGCCGGGGCGCAAGTCTAATCATTCAGTCTTGGGTTGCAGAAGCCGCTAACAGCCAACACCACGAATTCCCTGCACACGAAACCACAATCACAAATCGCGACGAGACCCAAACCATGCACTCCAGCCCCCAGCCCCCAGCTTCCAGCCCCGCTTCTCGGCCCCAAACCACCCTCGACAAAATCTGGAACAGCCACTGCGTTCGCGCTGAGCAGGCAGACGCACCGGCGATTCTTTATGTCGATCTGCACCTGGTGCACGAGGTGACTTCGCCGCAGGCGTTCTCCGAACTGCGCGAGCGTGGGTTACCGGTTCGGCGGCCGGAACGGACCTTGGTGACTTTGGACCATTCGACGCCGACCCTGCCTGCTGACTCCAGCGGCAAGTTGCCGTACGCGGATGCCGCAGCGGCCGAACAGGTGGCTACGCTGGAAGCCAACTGCGCGGAATTTGGTTTGACCCTGCACGGCTTTGGCTCGGGATCACGTGGCGTCGTCCATGTGATGGGTCCGGAGTTGGGTGCGACCCAGCCCGGCATGACCATCGTGTGCGGCGACTCCCACACCGCCACCCACGGTGCTTTTGGCGCACTGGCGTTTGGCATTGGCACCACCGAAGTCGGACACGTGCTGGCTACCCAATCGCTACTGCAACGGCGACCGAAGTCGATGGCATTGACCGTCGATGGGCGCTTGCCGGCAGGCGTGGGTGCGAAAGACCTGATCTTGCATA
>JBBQQV010000394.1:0-3376 GCA_038215505.1 Lysobacterales bacterium | reverse complement strand
TCCCACAAGGTCGTCAATGTCGACCTGCGCCACATCGGCGGCTCCGCGCTGACCGCCGATATCGATGTGCCCGACCACGGCGGCACCGGCATACCGGTAACCTACGTCCCGGCGCGCAACACCATCATGTTGTCGGTGGCGCTGGGTTGGGCCGAAGTGCTGGGTGCGGCTGAGCTTTACTGTGGCGTCAATGCGGTGGATTACTCCGGTTATCCCGACTGTCGCCCCGCCTTCATCGAAGCATTTGAACGCTTGGCCAACCTTGCTACCAAGGCGGGCGTCGAGGGCCAAACCATGCGGGTGAACGCGCCGCTGATGGCCATGAGCAAGGCCGACATAGTGCGTGAAGGCATGCGTTTGGGCGTCGACTTTGCCGCCACCGTGTCGTGTTATCGCGCCGATTCAGAGGGGCAGGCATGCGGCCATTGCGATGCGTGCCGCTTGCGGGCAGAAGGCTTCCAAAACGCCGGCGTTGCCGATCCCACTCGCTATGCTTGACTTAGCGCGGCTTGTCCAAATCCGCCGCGATGGCTAAACTGCGCGGCTCGCTCGCGTCGTCACCAAATGTTCTACGTGCAGCAGGCACAGTATCGGTTCGGTGCGCCAACTGTTGCAGAAGCTTTTCAGTGGGTCGTTAGCTCAGTCGGTAGAGCAGCGGACTTTTAATCCGTAGGTCGACGGTTCGAATCCGTCACGACCCACCACTTTCCGTCAGTTACAGTCGCAAAAAAAAGCGGCCGCGAGGCTGATTGCACTCGCGACCGCTTGGCAAAGCTTTGACGGTGCTGAATCAGCCGCCTTGCTTCTTCATCGCTGACTCGGCGTCCAGGATGGCGATGTCATAGGCCACCTTGGCGCGCTTGAGGCACTCGTCGCGCTGCGGCACTACTTGCGGCCCATCGCAGAGCTCCTCGGCAATCTTCAGCTTGCCCTTGGCGTCGGTAACTGCGAGGTCGTAGACGGCTCCGGCGTTGTCTTCGTTCGCCTCATTGCGGGCTTTGGAGACGTCCTCGCTGCCTTCGGCGGCGGTCTCGCGCACTGCGTCCATGCTGCCGCCGTTATTGGCGTCGATGGCTGCGGTGGTCACATCGTGCTGGGCCTCGGCGGTCGCTTTGCGCACGTCGGCATCGGACTCCGCGACGGTAGTCTGCACATCGCGCTTTGCGTCAGCCACGTCCTTCGCATGTTCGGTTCGCTCTTCAGCAACATCCTCGGCGGCATCGGTACGCGATTCAGAGCAAGCGCTCAGGCCCAGGGCAGCAGCAAGAGCAAGCGTCAGTGGCAGCAGTCGTGTTTTGAAATTGGCAGACATGGTGTTCTCCTGGGTGGCGCGGCAAAAAATTCACCGTGCCTTGGTATGGGCTGAATCAGTTCTTGGCGTCTTCGGCTTTGTCTTGAATCACTTCGCCGGTCTTTTCGATGTCTTTGCCGGCACCTTGCATCGTGTTGCAGGCCGACAGTGCCAGCGCGGCGGCGATTGCCAACAGCAAAAGCTTGGAAGTTTGGATTGTGCGGTTCATGGCTGACTCCTGGTCTGTCGTGGGTGTGTCCGGCTTCGCAGAAATTGCGGGTCGGGATGTTGCTTGTCGCAGGGCGGAGGACTGGCTTTACAGGGATTCCTCGAACTTCTTTACCTGCGCTTCCGCCGCATCCTTCTGGATGCCATAACGCTCTTGCACCTTGCCGATCAGGTAGTCGCGATGTCCCTCAAGTTGAGCGAGATCGTCGTCGGTCAATTTGGCCCACTCGGTCTTCAGGCGACCTTTGATTTGCTTCCACTTGCCTTCAATGCGGTCGTTGTTCATGACGAGTTTCCTTGGTTGGTGGGATGGATGAATTCGACGGATAGGCGACGACATGCTCGTCCCCTCTCGCGCGTGACTCAAAACTTGCGCGTGGCCGCAGCCGCAGCGGTGACGACGCCACCGATAATCAGCAGCACGTAGCCCAGCGTTCGCGATGGCGTTTTGTCGGTCGCAACCGTGACTGCTGAGTCGCCAATGCTGAAGAGGGTCTTGCTGTCGGGGTAGCTGACGACGCCCAAGGAGATCAGCGCACCTACGATCAGCAGTAGGAGTCCGATAATGATCGCGGTGGTTTTCATTACGAGGATTCCTTGTCTGATTTGGCGAGTGAGCAGTGAAGTTCGGGCGACGGCGTGGCCGTTGCCGGTCACAGAGCCCACTGGCGAACAGCGGTGGTAGCGGACGTTTCTGCTCGCGACCATCGCTGCTCGTTATTACCTCTCAGCAACAGCCGTGCCAGTTCCGCATATGCTCCGCATTTGCCGCTATATCAATGGCTTGTGAATTTTAGGTGGGCGCTGCGGTGCCGGCTGTTAGGCAAACCCAGCAGGCAACCTGCAAGGTCGGTCGTGCGCAACTGCACGACATTGGCGTGGCGGAAGAGAGTTCTCGACGCGCAGAAATTCGAAGCAACAAGTCGATCACAATCCGATTGGTCCTGATCCCGCAAGAAATGCTTTGACGGCTGTCTCTACAAAGTAGAGCGATCCGGGCTCAGGAGAATACGGATGGGCGCGGTTTCGGCCGTTGGCTTCATGCCAGTGCCGCCAAGCGCGAAGCGCCAAGTGACTAGGTCGGCATTGCCTCTAAGGCGTCCAACTCGCGCAGGCGCGCGCGCAGGCGGCCAAGCTCGGCATGGGTTGCCACTCTGGCCAGTAACTCGTCGGTGACAAAAGGCTTGGTGACGTAGTCGTCGGCGCCAGCGTTGAAGGCACGGCGCAGCAGATCACGCTCGGCAGCGGCTGTGAGGAAGATCACCGGCACGTGTACCCAAGCGGGTGAGCAGCGAATGCGGCTCAGTACTTCAAATCCACTCATGCCCGGCATGTGCACATCCAGCAGAATTACATCCGGCACAGCGGCGGCGAGACGCAACAGGGCCTGCTCACCCGTGCTCGCCGGCATCACGTCAAATCCGGCGTCTGACAATACGCGGCCAAGCAGGCGCAGATTGGGATCCTGATCGTCAACGATCAGCGCAAGCGGCGCGGCCTGCGGCCATGGCCAAGGTCTCATTGGGCGTTGGCCGCTTGTGTCGTCGAGTGCACGTGCTCATTCAACTGATGCAACAACGAGTCCATCTGCAGCACATCGAAGCGTTCCACCGCCGCCAGCAGGCGGCGTGAGAAATAACTTATCGCCGGAAACCCGCCACGGCTGCCCAACACGGCCAGCTCGTTGGCCAGCTTTCTGATTTCAGCTACCCGCAGCGTTGCCTGAATGTTGGCGAGTTCGAAGTCGACAATCCGTTGCAAGCGGCTGATAGCTGCTTTGCGCGCGGCAGCTGCCACGGGCTCTAGGAGCAGCGGCTGCGGCGTTGCTGCTTGACTCACCGCCTCGACATCGGCGGC
>JBBQQV010000393.1:0-3380 GCA_038215505.1 Lysobacterales bacterium | reverse complement strand
TGAAGCTGGCTTTTCGGTAGCCAATCAGCCGACTGTGCACCCGGCATTTCCGTTCGATCTGCGGGATGCACTGCAAGCTTCGATCAGCCAGCCGGTGCGAATGTTTGATTGGGCACGCGAGCGCATGCGCGTGCTCTCGGCAGCCAGCCCTGCCGACGCCGTGGCCGAATACCAGCGCATGCAAGCCGGCGGAAGATTGCTGACTGACCCGCAGCGTTACGGACTCGCCCTGGCACTGGCAGATGTTGGCCGCGCCAACGAAGCCCTGATTGCGCTGAGTGACCTTTCCGAGCGCCATCCCCGGTTATTCTGGCTCGATCTGGCCAGTGCCGAATCCCAACATCGCGGCTCCAACTGGGAGGCAGCGACTGCCCTGTATCAGAGTCTGCTCGAACGCCATCCGCTCAATCGAGCCGTTGCCTTGAGTTATGCACAAGCCTTGGCCGAGCGCGGCGACACGGCTTCTGGACGCTTGGCGCAAGAGGTGCTGCGTCCACTGCTCGCGGAAGGTGCCTACGACGCCGTCTTGCAAAACACGTTTGCGCGGGCCAGCGAGACCGCCGGTGATATCGCTCGTGCAGGCGAGGCGTACGCGGAAGATGCCTTTCTTTCGGGACGCGCCGAAGACGCGCTCAATCAGTTGGTGCGCTTGAAGGAGCGCGATGATCTGGACTACGTGCAGCGCTCACGCATTGACGCCCGCATCGCCGCGATTACACCTATCGTGCTGGAACTGCGTGCGGAAGGTATTCGCGCCGGCGGCGAGTTGCGGCGGCAAGCGGCTCCTATCAGGAACGCGTGGCGAGCCGGCCCAATCTGACGCCGCACATGCGGCGCAACGCGAAAAAGTAATCGAAATGACTCAAACACTTTGGTTGACGTCATGTTTCAGTCATAAAACTGTTATGTACTTGCAGGCATCGTCCTTCCTGAACGGTCCCTGGTGAACAAGCGCATTCTGATCATTGATGACGAGCCGGCTATTCGCGACATGGTCGCCTTTGCCTTGCGCAAGGCTGAATACGAACCCATTCAAGCCGGCGACGCCCGCGAAGCGCAATCGGCAATCGCTGATCGTGTCCCCGACTTGATCTTGCTCGACTGGATGTTGCCCGGCGTGAGCGGCATCGAACTCGCCCGCCGGTTTCGGCGTGAAGGCCTGACCCGCGAAGTCCCGATCATCATGTTGACCGCACGCGGCGAGGAAAATGACCGCGTCAACGGCTTGGATGCAGGCGTTGATGATTACGTCGTCAAGCCGTTCTCTTCTCGCGAACTGCTGGCCCGCATCAAGGCAGTAATGCGACGATCCCGCGGCGATGAAGAAGATGGCAGCGTGGCGGTCGGCGGCCTGCGTATCGACGGTGCGGCGCACCGCGTGTTTGCAGGTGACGCCGCAGTGACGATTGGTCCCACTGAGTACCGTCTGCTGCACTTTTTCATGACCCACGCCGAGCGCGTCTACTCGCGTACGCAACTGCTCGATCACGTGTGGGGCGGCAATGTGTACGTGGAAGAGCGCACGGTCGACGTGCACATCCGCCGCTTGCGAAAGACCCTTGAGCCGCATCTGCTCGATGGCCTGATTCAGACAGTGCGCGGAGCAGGCTACCGCTTCTCAACCAGTCTGTAAGCGCCTCGCTTTTCCCGCAGTTTCACCCTCAACTCGACCAACTCCGCGAGCGTCCTTGGCGGTAGGGACGTTAGCATTCGCGTATGAGCTTGATTCCCGCACGTCCTTGGCAGCATTCATTGTCGCGTTTGGCGGGCTGGTTGCTGCTGTGCGGGGTAGTCGGCGCGCTTGCCGGCGGCTTCTGGATCGGCTTGTGCTTCGGCTTGGCAATGGCGCTGGCTTGGCACTATTGGCAGCTTGCGCGGCTACTCACACAATTAAGTGGCCGTCGCCGCTTGCAACCACCGCAAGGCTGGGGCGTGTTCTCCGAAGTGTCGCAACGTCTATTCCAGCGCCAGCGCGAAGCACGGCAGCGCAAACGACGCCTGCATGGACTATTGCGCACCTTTCGAACCGCCGCCGCCGCACTTCCTGACGCGATACTGGTGGTCAGCGAGGGCGACCTCGTCATCGAGTGGTTCAACGAAGCGGCGGTGCGTTTGCTCGGGCTGCGTCCGCAGGTCGACATCGGCAAGCGTCTCACCCATCTAGTGCGCGCGCCGCGGGTCAGCGACTGGCTTGCGAGTGGTGCGACAGAACCCTTGCTTGATCTGCCCTCGCCCACCGATGGCAACCGTCGGTTGTCGCTGCGTCTGATCGATTACACCGCCCAGCAAAGACTGCTAGTGGTGCGCGACATAAGCATGCTGATGCATCTGGAACAGGTTCGACGTGACTTCGTCGCCAACGTCTCCCACGAACTGCGAACGCCGCTCACGGTCGTCCACGGCTATCTCGACATGCTCGAGCCCGATGAGCATCCCGAGTGGGCCGCTGCACTTCGTGAGATGCGCACGCAATCACAACGGATGACGCAGATCGTCGAAGACCTGCTCACTCTGTCCCGACTGGAAGCCCAAGAGCGTGCGATTGATGATCTGGTCGACATGCGCAGCCAACTGGCCAGCCTTCGTCGAGAGGCAGAGGCACTCAGTGGCGGTCGCCACCGTATTTCTGTCACTGACGTCTGTTCGCAGGATTTGCTGGGCTCGAACAAGGAATTGCACAGCGCGTTCTCAAATCTCGTGAGTAATGCTGTGCGCTATACGCCAGCAAGCGGGCGGATCGAGATTCGTTATTCCAAGGATGCTGATGGCAGCTTGCGGCTGGCGGTCATCGATAGTGGTCAAGGCATTCCCGCACAGCACCTGCCACGCATCACCGAGCGCTTTTACCGGGTCTCCAACAGTCGGTCGCGCGACAGCGGCGGCACTGGCCTTGGCTTGTCGATCGTCAAGCACGTGTTGAATCTGCATCAGGGGCGACTGGATCTTCGCAGTGAGGTGGGTGTCGGCAGCGAGTTCGCATGCGTTTTCCCGACCTTTCGTGGCGTTCCGCGCGACAGCGAGAGCAGCGAAGCGGCATGATGCAGCGCGGCTCGCCGCCGCGATCAAGGGCAGTCAATTCCGAAGCGCCCTGGCAATCCTGATCCGCCATCCAGAACCCGAATATGTCAAAACAAGCACTCTCGAACGCTGCCCGCGACCTCCGCGATCCCAGCCTGTACATCAATCGCGAGCTGTCGCAGCTCGAATTCAATAACAGGGTCTTGGCGCAAGCGATGGATGCGTCGCAACCGCTGCTTGAGCGGCTGCGTTTCTTGTGCATCTCGTGCACCAATCTGGACGAATTCTTTGAGATTCGCGTCGCCACCGTGCGAACCGCGCTGGAGTTTGGCGGCCCTTTGCCGCCTGATGGTGTCTCGCCC
>JBBQQV010000392.1:0-3385 GCA_038215505.1 Lysobacterales bacterium | reverse complement strand
AATGGAAGAAATCAATGGTCAAGAAATTGAGATTAGCCTTGGCGGCGACGGCACTCGTGCTGTTTACTACGGTTGCGGTTGCCAATGGCGCGACTTACTACCCGATTTATGACAACTGCGGCAATTTGATCGCGATCGTGCGCTGCGACATGGAGGGTTGCACAGTCTACGAGCCATAGACCCGAGAAGTCGCAGTCGAAACTTGCTTCATCGCCGGCGGCTTGTTCGTCGGCGCTTTTAGGAGAGTTTGAGTTGATTCGTCATCTGGCTTTGATGGTTTTGCTAAGCACGTTCAACCTCGGTCTAACTGGCGCAAGTGTGGCTGCCGAAGGCCTATCGTCTGTAAAAGAAATTCAATTGAACTTTCCGCGCATGAAGAGGGTTCTTGATATTGTTTCGGTGCCTCTCGGCAGGCACGACATGCCACTTCGTTCGACTCTTGTGTTTGATAGTGACGCTAGGCTCGTTTATGCGGTTGGTTCTCGGCAAACGTGGGCACAAAGTGCTTCACAGGTTTTGGAGCAAATAAAAACAGCAACGCCAGCTGCTGATTTCGGCCTGCAGGCGCTGGTCGACACTTTGCCGGAAGCGGCGTTGGATGCTGAAGGCTTTGGATACACGATGCTGGAGGTTAATTTTCAAGTCCACTCCTGCCCCATTTGCGAGCGCCAAGCTGAGGTTATGGAAACCGTAGCTGGCGGGTTGCATGGGCTTCGACGGGTAAAGATCGGTCTTGACCCCGAGCAAGCCCCGGTTGGCGCACCGTTGGGCCCGGGCGATTCGATAGTGAAATGAATCCGGCTAACGGTTGGCAAGCCCGCAGTCAAGCGATCAACGCCTTTTTCTTCGCCGTCGCGATCATGGGGGCGGGACTATCAGCCTGGTTGGTTCTGAGTGCCTTGTGGAGTGGACTGAATCGAGATCATCTGGCAGGCGTGGCCCCCGCGGGCAACGTGTTCAATTTCGTATTGCGCCACGTTGAAAGTGGGCGAAGGGCGTCGATAGAAGAAACTCGCCGGGTCGCCACCCACGCGTTTCCTGGCGCTGAGATTGTCACCATCAGACGATTTTCGAAAGAGGCCACCACGGCGGGTGCGGGACTAGGATCGCTCAATGTGGCGATGGTCAGCGGCGATGCTTTGGGTAGCCTTGGTGTCGCGTTGCAAGATGGAGTTGGCTTGGCGGCCGGCCCGACCCAGGTCCGACAGATGCTGATTGGCGGATCGTTGCGCGACCGCCTCCCAACCCTCCTTGGTCGCCAGCTTGCGTTCAAAGCCGTGCGGAGTGACAGCAGTCGCGGCAATGAGTTGCATTTTGATGTGGTTGGCGAACTCACGGCAGAGTTTCGCGGGTTTGCCAGCAGCCAACCGATTGATCTGTGGGTTGAAGAACGAGAATGGCGGGATTGGCTGCTGCCGGCAGACGTACCGGCTCACTTCCTTGAGCAGCTTCACCCACTGTCAACGACCTTACTGGTGATGCGACAGCTAGTAGGCGTTGACGATGTGGTCGCCGGTCTTGCTGCGGCCAGCAAGAATCTGAATCTGCCCATGGCCGTCTCTGTGGTTGCAGGAACAGCGGCTGACCCGGAGCGGTCGCCGCGCGCGCACGCTCGCGCGCACGAGTACGCGCTGTTGGCTGCTGCCACACTTGTTGCAAGTATCCTTGGCGGGACGTTCGTATGGGGCGTGCGGTTGTTTGCGCGCCAGCACGAGCTACGTACCCGCTTCATGCTCGGCGAGCCGACCACACACAGCCGACGGCGACTGCTCCTCGAGTCTGCGCGCAACTTGATTGCCGGCCTGGGTGCAGCGATTCTATCCAGCTTGATTGCGTTGCGGCTGCTTGCAGAGCGCGAGCCGTTCCTGCATTTTGCGCAAGGTGCGTTCTTCGTTCCTGCCGAGGATTGGTTGTGGCAGGTTGTCTGGTTGCTGCCGCTGCTACTGCTGATGTTTGGATTGCAGTGGCTGGCCTCCGAACTCGCGCTCAAGCGGTTTGCGCAACGCCGTGATCTCAGCGGCAAAGACGGTTTGCCGTCGCTGCTCTTCATCAGTTCCGCCAGTGCCGTGGTTGGTCTGTGCTTGGCGTTGGCGGCGCTGCACTCCACCCGCAAGGAACAGTTGCGAGATTTTGGCTTTGACACCAGCGAGTTGATGCAGGTGCGGTTGGAGCGGTCGAAAGATCAGCTTAAGGATTCGGTTTTTGATCCACGCCCAGCGGCGCCAGTGCTTGCAGCTCTGGATGCCAGACTGAGCGCTCTCGCCGGCGTCAAGTCGGTGGCGGCATCGTCTCTGCATCCGCTGGGCAAGGTTTCTGCTCGTGAATTCCGGCTTCCTGCTGATCCGGTTGAAAGGCGTAGACAAGCTGCAGTGGTTGCCGTTGCCGGACCATACTTCTCCACCTTAGGCGTTGCCGAACCACTTGCAGTCAGCCTTCAGCGAAGGCTGCCGCTTCGCGATAACGAAGTGATGGTTGATGCAACCTTCTCTGCCTCCAGCACGGTTGAGTCCGGTGGAGCGCCGCCGTCACAAATACAGCTTCTTAGTTTCGGGCCTGTGGGCCAGCCCGACCCGACGATGTCTATCGTCGCGCGCACTCCCGAGCTTTTCTTTGATGGTGCGACCGGCGGCTCAGTGGCTACTATCATCACTGGCTTGCACCGCAGCCGTGACATGCATTGGTTGTGGTTGCGTGCTGACCCCGGCGTCGTGTCCGTGGGAGATGTGCAGAGCCTGGTGAAGGCGACGTTGATCGAGTCTGGAGTCAACGTCGAGAACGTCACCGTCCAATGGTTCGATCAGGCCCTGCTGGCCGGCATGAGCGGCCGGATCGCCGAACGCAACACCACGGTAAGCGCTTCGGTGATTCTGGTTGTGCTGAGCGTGGGCGGAGGCATCGCACTGTTTGTCTACACAGGCATGTCGCGTCGGCGGGAGTTGGCCGTGCGGATGGCGGTGGGTGCTTCGCCCTTCACGGCATTGCTTGGCACAGTCCGACGTGGCATGCACTGGCAAGCGATGGGCGGAGTGGTCGGGATGCTGGCAGCGTTTGGGGTCCTGACGTCCAGCATGCAGGTTGATCGCGTCACTCATCGCGAGCTGATCGTGATTGTTCTGCTGAGCACCTTGACCATGACCTTGGTTTGGCTGCTGGGGCTTGCCCTAGTGGCGAGGCGCGTGGCTCGCAGCAGTTTGCGCGGAGTATTGGCAGAAGGCTGAACTCCGGTCGATCTGGGCGCCAGTCCTCGCTCACATGCTGTGGCTCGACGGCGTGTACGAGCCGGTGGCCGCCCGGCCGGACAAGCCGCGCCTGCGCCGGGCCCGCGCGCCCACGTCCGCGCAGTTGAAGCGGCGGCGAACGTGGACACCCATGAACTGCGTGGGCC
>JBBQQV010000391.1:0-3407 GCA_038215505.1 Lysobacterales bacterium | reverse complement strand
ATCACGCCAGCGCCTTGGGTGCCTTCGTTAAGCTTGATGACGTGCGGCGGCTTGCCGAGCATCGCCAGCAGGTCGCCGGTGTCATCGGGATTGTCGCCAAATACGGTGCGCGGCAGACCGATACCCTGTCGTGCCAACATCTGATGGCAGCGCAGCTTGTCGCGCGCGCGCAGGATCGCGTCAGACGGATTAGGGGTGTAGACGGTCATCATCTCCAGCTGCCGCAACACGGCGGTGGCGTAGAAGGTGACCGACGCACCGATGCGCGGAATCACCGCGTCGTAGTCCGACATTTCCCTGCCTTTGTAATGCATCGAAAATGCGTTCGGCTCGATGCACATGTAACAGCGCAGCGGATCCAACACGCGCACGCTGTGACCGCGCGCGCGCGCGGCTTCCATCAGCCGCTGGGTTGAATACAGCTTGCTGTTGCGCGAAAGGATGGCGAGTTTCATGAGGAGGATTCCGAAGAACGGCGTTCGCCCAAAAGGAATGAAGCGGCGGGATCGACAATGCAGCGACCAGCCATCGCGGTGCGGCCGAGCAGCATCGGGAACAACATGTTGCGGCGACTGGTGAGGTTGATCTCGATGGACAACAGGTGGCCAGCAATCAGCAGATCGGTGCGAATGAATATTCGCTCACAGGTGTGACCGCCAGAATCCGTCACCGGTCGGCGATCAATGATGTCGGCTTCGCAGCGCACCGGTTTACCGGCATTGTCAGGATCAAGCGCAAACGCCACGCGCTCGGTGTTGCCGACGGTGATCACTTCGAGACTGTCAACATGCAATGCCGAACTGCGCGCTCCGCTGTCGATCTTGCTCCGGATCGACGGTAATCCAAGGGTGGGAAGCCCCAGCCATTCGCGCCACCCCAGCACCAATCGTGGCTGCAGGATGACGCTCTCTTTGCTTCGCGCGGGGGCCTTCGGCATGGTTTCTATGTTTCCTGCGATGCAGACAGCGGCGATGCAGGAGAAGAAACAGCCAGGCAACGGCGACGCTGATTCAATGGAAAGGCTGCATTGGGGCGGGTTCAATGGAGCGGGTGAAGGGAATCGAACCCTCGTCAGTAGCTTGGGAAGCTACAGCTCTACCATTGAGCTACACCCGCGATGAGCGCAGATAATAGGCGCGGTCATCCTCGCCGGGCAATTCAATTTCGCATGCAACTCACGGTTAATGGCGCCACCCATTCATTCGAGCAGGCTCCGACGATTGCCGAGCTGATCGTACATCTCGATTTGCTGGAGCGCCGATTGGCGGTCGAAGTAAATCGGCAGATCGTTCCGCGCAGCCTGCATGCCAGCCATCGCTTGCAACCCGGCGATGCCGTGGAGCTGGTGCAGGCCATCGGCGGCGGCTGAGCGTTTGGCCGGTCAAGTTGTTCGCTCGGTGCTCAATCCCAGTCGTCGCTGGGTTCACTGCGATTAGCGCATTCGGCGCGATCACGGCCATTAGCCTTGGCTCGATACAGAGCGTCGTCGGCTGCCTCGATCAGTTCCTTGGAAACTGCGGTTTCATTGCGAGTACGCGCGGCGATACCGATGCTCAGGGTGATTGCTGGCTCATCGGCCGCATGGCTGTCGCGCACCGCTGCCAGCGCGCTTTCGGCGAAATGCTGGGCTTGGGCGAGACTGAAATCGGGGAGAACCAGTAAGAACTCATCGCCGCCGAAACGGCCCAGCAGGGCCTGCGTGGGCAGCGAGGCCTGCAGCGACTGCACAACCCGGCACAGCACATGATCGCCGACGCCGTGTCCAAAGCGGTCATTGACCGACTTGAAGCGGTCCACATCGATCATCAAGACCGCCATCTGTCGGCTATGGCTGTTGGCGGAGGCGACGATCTTGTCGAGCACGTCATGCACATGCCGTCGATTGGCGATGCCGGTCAAGGCATCGGAAGTAGCAGCGACCTGCAAGGCCTGCGCTTTTTCGGCCAGCGAGAGGTTGACTGCGGCCAAGTCCCGGCGGCTGGCCACCAGTTCAGAGTTGCTCTGCTCCAGGCTCGCACCGATGCGCCGGCTGCGTCGATACAGCCACCCCAGTACCGCAGCGACGCCGACCAGGCCGACGATGATGCCGATGCCAAAGTTTCGCCGCATTTGCTCGCGGCTGAGTCGCAGGGTGTTGATCTCGTTTTCGCGAGCGAGTTCCTTGATCCGCCGCTCGCTGGCTTCGACTTGATGGCGGTATTCGATCAAGGCGATCCTCCGACTTGACTCGCGGCCACTGATTTTCTCAAGCAAGGCTTGTGCTGCGACGGAGAGGTCAATCGCGCGTTCCAGTTCGCCTTGCTTACGCAGTAGCGGCACCATCGCGCGATACGCATCGAGCAACTGCGGCACATCGCCCGCAGCTTCGTAGTTTGGAATGGCTGACTCAAACAGGCGCAGCGCTTCGACCTGGTTGTCTTGTTTGAGTGCCACCCGCCCCAGCGTGAAGTTGGCGTCGGCTACCGTGCGGTGCTGATCGACCGACTCGCTCAACGCGCGGGATTCTTCCAAGGCGCGTTGTGCTTCGTCCAAGCGATCAAGGCCAAGCAGGGCACGCCCGCGCTCGAGCATGCTGTAGGACAACCCCGGCGTGCTTTCGAAGCGCTGCGAGATGGCTTGTGCTTCGGCCGCGTAGTCGAGTGCGGCCTGAAATTCGCCTTGATCATTGGCAATCCGCGCCAGACTGCCGAGCGGCGCGCTGGCGCGCATCGGGTCTGGCAATCGACGCGCCTCCTGCAGCGCGCGCGCGAGATGCACGCGGGCTTCGTCGTAGTCACGCAGGCCGAGGTAGAGCAGACCTAGGTATTGGTAAGTGCGATCTAGGCTGACTGTCGCACCCTCGCGTTGCAGGGCGAGGCTGGCGTCAAGCGTTTCGATCGCGCGCACAAACGCGCCCTGATTCAGCAGTACCAGCCCCAAATGGGTGAGCGTTTCGCCTTCGCCGTTGCGGTCGTTGGCCGCCCGAAACAGGGTCAGGGCCGCTTCCAGCCCAGACTTGGCTTCCGCCAAGCGGCCCTGACGTCGATCAATGAGTGCCAGCTGCATCAGGCTGTCGGCTTCCAGGCGCTGATCTTTACTGTCGCGCGCTCGCTGCAGGCGACCGTTGTAGATCTGCACGACCTCAGCGTAGTGGCCACGCAGGAAGGCGATGTCAGCCAGTGCACCCTCGGCCTGATCGAGCGTCGGCGCGTCGTCGGTGCCCTGCGCTTCGGCTGCGAGCGCACGCCAAATCTGTTGCGCACCGAGCACATCGCCCGTGTGCACGCGGCGCATGGCGTCGGCCATCCGCTCGGCGATGCTTGCATCGCCGGCTGGCGCAGACGCATCGACTGTCTCTTTTGTTGCGATTGGACCTTGCGCATAAGCGACAGCGCTGACGCAGAGCAGCAGAGCCATGACCGCAGCTA
>JBBQQV010000390.1:0-3427 GCA_038215505.1 Lysobacterales bacterium | reverse complement strand
TCGGCGAAGGTTTTGGCATTGATCGCGCCGACGAAGAGGTGCAGATGCGCAAGATCGAGCGCTATGCGACCGAACCCGATGGCCGACCGCTGTTGCCGGGGATGATCAACTTCCCTCTGTATGGCAGTTTGAACGAGGTGTTTGCGCGCGGACGCCCCACGGCTGAACTGGGTGACCGCATTCGACGGGTGATGAGCGTGCATCGCGATCCGCATCGCATGCCGACTTTCGTCGACAACCACGATGTGGATCGATTCCTTGCGGGCGGTAGCGAGGCTGCGCTGCGGCAAGCTTTGCTGCTGATCATGACCCTACCGGGCATTCCCACGATTTATTACGGCACCGAGCAGGGATTCAAGCAGCCGCGGCAAGCGATGTTTGCGGGCGGTTTTGGTGCCGGCGGCCGCGACCATTTCGACGCGAAATCCGCGCTGTATGGATATTTGGCCAAGATCACGGGTTTACGGCGTGCGCATCCGGTGTTGTCGCGCGGCGTGCCGACGATCTTGGGTGACTCGGCCGCTGGCCCTGGTGCCCTTGCCTATCGGATGGACGCAGCCGGCCAGACCAGTTTGCTGGTCGTGTTCAACAGCGGCGAAACGCCGGTGTTGTTAGATAATCTTGACACTGGATTGTTGCCTGGTCAGGCACTGCGCAGTGTGTTCACGATCAATGATGGGGCGCCGTCACCGGTGGCTGATGCCCGTGGCAGGTTGACCCTTGAGCTTGCCGCTCGCAGTGGATACGTGTGGGCAATCGACCGCCCAGCAGCCGCCGCACAGGCACCTGCAGCGGGTCCAGCGCCACCGGAGTTGCGCGCACAGCGGCTTGCGGATGGTCGCTTGCAGGTCAACGGTGAAACTACCGCTGAGGCAACGCTGAAGCTGGTGGTTGATGGCCAATTGGCAACCGCCACTGCCGTATCGGCAGATCCGAAGGGCAACTTCAGCGCGTTGCTGGACACGCGCAGCCTGCTCGATGCCAGCATCGAGCATCGATTGGTGGCGTGGTTACCGGAGGCAGGCTCAGCATCTGAGGCCGTGGGCTTTCGCGCATCGCCAGAATGGGTTTTGCAAGCTGAAGTCAGTGATCCGTCAGGCGATGACGCGGGAGCAAGCGGCCGCTATCGGTATCCCACGGATCCCAGTTGGGGTGAGAACCGGCAAATGGATTTGCTGGGCGCGCGAGCATTCACTGCGGGAGGATCGTTGCGATTGGAGCTGGACATGCATCGGGTGACGCAAGTGTGGAACCCGGCGAATGGCTTTGACCACGTGGCGTTCAGCATTTTTATCAGCCTGCCCGATCGTGCCGATGGCGTGCCCGCACTGCCACTGCAGAACGCGAACATGCCTGCTGGTTTGAACTGGCAGTTTCGATTGCGCGCGCACGGCTGGAGCAACGCCATGTTCAGTGCCGTGGGTGCGAGCGCCAGCGAAGACGGCGAAGTCAGGTCGCCCGGGGCCGAGATCGTGGTGGACAAGGACCGACATCGTGTCAGTTTTCTGCTGCCGGCCACCGCATTGAGCCCTATGACATCAGAGCAGACCACATCGTTGGAAGGCGCGAGCATCTACGTGACGACGTGGGACTACGACAGTGGCTATCGCAAGTTAAGCAAACAAGGCAGCGGCCATACATTGGCAGGCGGCGACGGCGCTCGCGATCCGCTGGTGATGGACGACTTGCTGTTGCGACTGCCGGCGAAGGCAGAATCCTCAGTTGATGCCGAAGCGCTCACGTCGCCGCCTGCCGACAAGTGAAGAACCCGTTCAAGGTCAGCCGGCCGCTGCGAGGATCATCGGTCAGGTGCTCTGGTGCCGAGATATCGCCGCTGTGAAACTGCATGCCGTTGTAGAAGATCAGGCGATTGAAGCGCGCGGGCACGCTGGCGATTTTTTCGAACCAGGGCGACGACGCCGTCTGATAGCCGCAGGTCAAACCGTACTTCGTCAGCATCTCCGGCGCATCCAGCCGCCCCGAGTCGTGCACCAGTCGCGCCGTATCCAACTCGCTACGGGCCGGTCGAAAAAAGGCGGTGCCGCCGAGTGCAGGGTCATGGAACAGATACAGCACGCAAGCGGCGACACACTGGCCCGGCTCGATCTGCATGCGATCGCGATGACAGATCGACTGCGCCGGCGACAACTGCTGCGGTGCATAAGTCACCAACGACAATCGGCTATAAGCACGCAGCGTGCGGCGACCACCCAACGCACGGCGCACGTGCAGGGCGAAAAATCCGTCCAACATCGCGCTGAAGTTGTCCGGCATGCGCAGCTCCGGGCCGGGGAACGCGTTGTGGCCAGACGCCTGGAATTCGGCGCGACGGGCGACCGCCACTTCGATCAGGTGCTGCGGATCGCGCAGCGCCTCATCGAACACAAAGCACTTCTGGCCGTTGCCGAGCGCGATGACAGACACGGTAGGCGACGGATTGAACATGCGGACGAGAGTGCGCGCGGAAGTGAATATCGAATCGTAACCATGCCGCTGCCACTTGGCGACGCGCCGCATCGTCAGTCTTGATGTTTACACTTCCCAAATCGGTGAACCGTATGAAAATCCTGCAACGTGGCATCGCTTTGCTGGCCCTGTTGCTTGCATCGGGAGGGCTCGCCGCCACCGAGACGCCGCTGCCGCAGGTCGCCACTGGGCGCATCGAGCGCTTGGCCGATTTTGCGTCCGCCCACGTTCCGGCCAGACATATCGACGTCTGGTTGCCTGCCGGCTATCCCGATGCCGCGCCTTACGCGGTGCTCTACATGCACGACGGGCAAATGCTGTTCGACGCGCAAACCACGTGGAATCATCAGGAATGGCGAGTCGATGAAGTAGCGGGCGAGCTGCAGGCGTCCGGTACCTTGCGCCCGTTCATCGTCGTCGGAATCTGGAACGGTGGCGCGGCGCGGGCGGCGGAGTATTTGCCCCAGCGGGCGTTTGAGCGACTCGACGCCAACGCGCAAGCGAAGCATCAAGCTGGCAAGCGCGGCGATCAGCCGTTTCTGTCGGCGCCGGTCTATTCGGATCGTTACCTGCGATTTCTGACCGAGGAACTGAAGCCGCTCATCGACCGGCGCTTCGCAGTGGATCCCGCCCCGGCTGCCACTGCAATCATGGGGTCGAGCATGGGTGGTTTGATCTCGCTGTATGCGCTGACCGAGTACCCGCGGATTTTTGGTGCTGCCGCGTGTTTGTCGACGCACTGGCCGGCCAGCTTCATCTTCGACGACCCGACCCTGCCGGAGGCGCTCCTCGCCTATTTGACAGAAAAACTTCCCAACCCGACCCAGCACCGACTGTACTTCGACCACGGCACCGCCACCCTTGATGCCCACTACGCGCCTTGGCAGAGGCGGGTGGATGCGATCATGACAAGCAAGGGCTATTCGGATGCCAATTGGGTGAGCCCGGTCTACGCTGATGC
>JBBQQV010000389.1:0-3476 GCA_038215505.1 Lysobacterales bacterium | reverse complement strand
AGCCGTCCGGCGTCTGCGCCAAGTCCAAAACCAGGTTGTGGGGCAGGCCGTCGCGGGTGGTCCACGTCTCAACGAACAAGTCAGCCAATGGAGCCGCATTGGACGCACGCATGGATGCCACCACAGGAGCAGCGTCTGTCTTCGGCACCGACATTGCCGCAACCGATCCACCGCAGATACACAGGGCAATCAACCACAGGCCGCCGAATCGACGCCGTGTCAACATGATTCAGTCGGCCGTGTGCCCGCCCAGCGGGCCCATGAACGCGCGGTAATGCCTAAGTTCGGCCAGTGATTCGCGGATGTCGGACAGAGCCGTATGCGCGCCCTGCTTCACCACGCCCGCAGCTATCGCAGGTGCCCAAGCCTGGGCCAGCACCTTGACGGTGGAGACGTCCAGATTGCGGTAATGGAAGAAGCGTTCGAGGGTTGGCATGCAGCGGACCAGAAAGCGCCGATCCTGACAAATCGAGTTGCCGCAAATAGGCGAACTGCCGGGTTCCACCCACTCTTGCAGAAATGTCAAGGTGCGGCGCTCAGCTTCGGTCATGTCGACGTCGGAATCGAGCACTTGCTGCCAAAGTCCCGAGCGGCTGTGATGACTGCGATTCCAGTCATCCATTGCTTCCAACTTGGACAACGGATGCCGGATCGCCAGTGACGGCCCCTCCGCCAATACGTTCAGCTCACGATCGGTCACCAAGGTCGCGATCTCGATCACCGAATCGGCGAGCGGGTCGAGGCCGGTCATTTCCAGATCGATCCAGATCAGTCGTTGCTTGCGCAGCGCGGCGTCATCAGAAAAAGTGCTGCCTGTCGGTTCAGTACTCATGATTACTCATCTCTGGAAGTTCGAATCTAGCAAGCCGTCGATGGTCACAACGCGACTCGGATCACGCGGTTACAATTGTCTACACGCCGCTTTGCGACCGTTTACGCCGAAAAAAGTCACGCAGCAGCGCACTCGCATCCTCTGCGAGCACGCCAGAGGTGACTGCAATGCAATGGTTGTGCCGCGGATCGGAGAGCAAATCAAAGACGCTGCCACAGGCACCCGTTTTGGGATCAGCGGCGGCGTAAACCAACCTGTGAATGCGCGAATGCACCAAGGCCATCGCGCACATGGCGCAGGGTTCGAGGGTGACGTAGAGGGTGGTGCCCGGCATCCGGTGATTGCCAAGCAGGCGGCCGGCGGCACGCAGGGCGACGATTTCAGCGTGCGCACTGGGGTCGTGGTCGCTGATATTGCGATTGAAGCCCTCACCTAGCAACTGACCGTGAGCGTCAACCAACAGTGCAGCGACCGGTATTTCGGCGTGCTCGCGATCTGCGCGTGCCGCCAGCATCAAGGCTGCTCGCATCCAATGCTGATCGGCGCCCGCTAGCGATGTCGTGTCTTCTGCTTCGCCCACGCTCATTCCTGCAAGCCGGACTGGGCCAGGAATAGCGCGATCTCGGAGGCGACATAGATCGGCAACGAACAGCGGCGTTGAGTGCAAATAAAAGCAGCAGCGCGCTTCACAGGCGGGTAGCTGACATCCGGATTGGGCAACGGGCCTTCTGTCGGATCCCACCAATCGAGTCGCTTGTAGGCGGCTGGCAAGCGCAACGCGGCCTCGAACAGGGTCGCGGCGGCCGCGTCCTGCTTGTCGCCTATGACGGTGACGTGCAGCGGATCAGCCTCGATCTCATCGTCGACCAGCAGGATGCCCGCCTCGGTCAGCCGCGACAAAGCGATAGCCGGCGGGGCCAACCATGTGCGCGCGTGTACTGCCATTTTGGCGTGCCGAGCAGCGCCGGAATAACGCGCCAGCAGGTTGCCAAAGCGAGCCACCGAGATGTTCTCTTCGATGCGCGCAACCGGTGCAATCGGTCCGGCATTCGGCGCGCCACCTGCATAGCCACGTGGCAAGCGGAAGGTGGTGTCGATGAAATCGGCCGCCCGGCCCGCGTGCGCAAGCCAATCGCGGTTAGCCGTCACTCGATACAACTGCAAGAAGGCACGGCCTGCGGCCACGGAGTCCGCCAAGAATGGACCGCCAAGGTCATCGTGGTCATGCGCAAAGCCGGCATTGGGCAGACTGCGCTCGGCGACAATCCATTCAGCGGCACGCACCGCCACGGCCAAGGACGCGGCATCGCCACTCACCTCGTACAGCACTGCATACGCTTCGGCCATGTTCGCCGTTTGCTGGCTGTAGCGATTGTTATCGACGCGCGGCAAGCCCAGTCGCCGGCGGTCCGCGTCCGCCAATGCAAAGAACTCGGCGCTGTGTTCGCCTGGCCGCAGATCGGCGTCTTGGCTGACGTAGAACGCACCTGAATCGTCCAGTAGGAATTGGTTGCTGTACCGCTGCACGGCCAGTGCCACGTCCAGAAAACGCCGCTCGCCGGTCTGCGCATACGCAAGCGAGTAGATCCGCAAGTACTCGGCTTGCAGCGTGGTCAGTTTTTCGAAGTGCGGATGCTGCCAGTCACCGCCTGTCGAATATTGATAGAAGCCTCCCCACACCGGATCGAGCAGCGCGCGCGCCGCGTCCAGCGTCTGCAGCGCGCGTGCGCGTTCGCCTGCGTCGCCCGCCGCAGCCCTAGCAAGTGCGTACTCAACGCTATCGCGCTCAAGGTACTTTTGACTGGTCTTGAGCCCGCCGCGCTGGCTGTCGTAGGTTCGTGCATGACGATCCAGCAGTTCGCGGCGGACATCAGCGCTGAGGCCCGAAGTGGACGAGCCTGGGTCCGGCTCAATGGATGCGACCGCTTCCGGACTCGGATCATCGACAATCGCCTGCAACAACTGGCGCATCGCCGTCGGCGCGACGAAGCCCTGTCGCTTGACGATCTCACGCCCAGCGGCATCAAAAACGATAGTCGCTGGCCAACCATAGTCGCGATAGCGATTGGCAAGATCGGGCCGCGAGTCCTGATCAATGCGCAGCGGCACAAAATGATCGGCAATCAAACCGGCCACTTCAGCATCCGCGTATGTCCGCTGATCCATGACATGACACCAATGGCACCAGACAGCCTGCAGGTAAAGCAGCACAAAGCGCTGTTCTGCCTTGGCTTGCGAGAACGCTGCCTGTTCGCTGGGCAGCCAGCGAATGCCGCCCGCGCTACTGCCTTCGCCAATTGCCGCCGCCCCGCTAAGCGCAGGTGGCATGCCAAGCAGCAGCGCCCAAAGCAATCGACGTGCGTACCCAAGCCAGAGTTGATTCACATCAGTACCTCGCCGAAATATTCGCCGCACAACTCCTTTGCGCGGTTGGATTCCGCAGGTTTGCGCCAGTGAATGCGGGTGACTGCGCCAGCATCATTCCCACTCGATCGTCGCCGGCGGCTTGCCCGAGATGTCATAAACCACCCTCGAGATGCCGCGAATCTCATTGATGATCCGGCGCGATACCTGGTCGAGAAACTCGTATGGCAAATGCGCCCAATGCGCGGTCATGAAGTCGATAGTTTCCACTGCGCGCAGG
>JBBQQV010000388.1:0-3483 GCA_038215505.1 Lysobacterales bacterium | reverse complement strand
TTGGCAGGGTTTGGGCAAGGCTGGGTCATCAGCGATACCCTGTCAGCGCGCACATTGCTGTTCGTGTTGGCCAATCTGATGGTGGTGTTTACGGGCCTTTACCTGATGGGATTTACACAATTACTGGCGCCGCTTGAACGTGCGGGTGGCCATCTGTGGAGCCGGCTCTCGCCAATGACGCGCGGGCTGTTGCCACTACGCTCGTCTGGGCAAGCTGCCTTATTTGGCATGCTCTGGGGATGGATCCCCTGCGGCATGGTTTATGCAATGCTGTTGACCGCGATGAGTTCGGGCAGCACGGGCAGCGGTATGCTGACAATGCTGGCGTTCGGTGTTGGAACACTGCCCGCGATGCTGCTATCGGGATGGACCGCAGGCGCTCTACAGCGCTGGACCCGGCAACCGCGCATTCGCGTCGCCGCTGGCCTTGTCGTCGTCACGCTCGGCGCAATCGGCCTGGCGCGCGTTGGCGCGCTGGAAAGTCTTCAGGCGTTTGGTGCGTTCTGCACGACTCTGATGCAATCGAACGCGGGCGCACTCCCTTGAACGCCGTCGCAAGTGCCTTTCGGGCGGAAGCGCCTCCGGCGGAACACCCAGCAATATGCTGCTTCCACTGCGGACTGCCGGTACCTGCTCAGACGCGGTACCAATCGCTGTTTGACGGCCGCATGCGTCCCATGTGCTGCGTCGGTTGTGAAGCGGTCGCCAATACCATCATCGAAGCCGGTTTGACCGCGTTCTATCGCGAGCGAACCGCGATGCAGGGCACCGCAGCTAACCCTGAGACACTGGCCAGCGACTTACTTTTCGGGCTAGAACGGGTGCAATCGGATTACGTCACCCGCGAAGGCAATTTGCGCACTGCGGAGTTGTACGTCGATGGCATCACATGCAGCGCCTGCGTCTGGCTGGCCGAATCTGCACTGCAACGCGTGGCGGGCATCAGCGGCGCCACGGTGAATCAGGTCACGCACCGCGCATCCGTAAGCTGGGACGCCGAGCGCACCGACCTGCCATCCTTGCTGGCAGCGCTACAGCGCGTCGGCCTTAGCGGACAACCGGCAACCGCCGCTGCCGCGCTGGCCTCGCGGCGAAAGCAACGCCGACGTGCGCTGACCGAACTGGGTGTGGCACTGCTGTCGATGATGCAGGTCATGATGTTCACGGTGCCACTTTACCTGTCGGCGGCAGACGACATCAGCCCAGAAGCGCGCCAATTGATGGCTTGGGCGGCGATGGTGCTGACCCTGCCGACGATTGTCTATTCGGCGCGCGGCTTTTTTCAGGGCGCGCTGCGCGATCTGCAAAACCGGTCACTGTTCAACGTGAGCATGGATCTACCAATTGCACTGGCCATTACTGCCGGTTTTGGTGCCAGTTGTGTGGCGCTGCTCAACGGGCGCGGAGACACCTACTTCGATTCCATTTCCATGTTCGTTTTCCTGCTGCTGACGGCGCGCTATCTTGAAGCCTCAGCACGCGAATCCTCGCTCGCACGCATCGAGCGCCTCACCAACGCAGCACCCGCTGTGGCGTGGCGGATTTCGGCGTTTCCAGAGGATTGCACCGGTGCCGCTGTCGCGGCGGTCGATCTTGCCGTCGGTGACGTGATCCGCATTGCCACCGGCGAGATGGCTGCTGCTGATGGTGTGATCGTCGATGGGCAAAGCGCATTTGACGAATCACTGCTGACGGGAGAGTCGCTGCCAGTTCCACGCGGTCTGCATGAACCGCTGGTGAGTGGATCGCTCAACGTCGAATCGCCGGTACTGATGCGCGTCACCCGGTGTGGAGCGCAAACGGTAGCTGCCAACTTGCGGCGGATGACCGAGCAGGCGCTGGCGTCGCGGCCGCGCCTGGTGCAATTGGCGGATCGCGTGGCGCGATGGATCGCTCCTTTGACGCTTCTGGCTTCACTGGCTGCGGCGCTCGTCTGGCTGGCGGTTGATCCAGCCATGAGTTTCCCGGTGGCTGTGGCTGTGCTCGCCGTCACCTGCCCTTGCGCGCTGGCCCTCGCTGCACCGGCCGCGCAGGCGCTTGCCACTACCCGGCTTGCGCAAGAAGGATTGCTCATCACCCGTGCCAACACACTTGAACGTATTGCATCGGCCAGCGACGTAGTTTTCGACAAGACCGGCACCGTCACCACCGGCCAGATCACAATCGGCGTCCTTCAGCCGACTGATCCCCGGGATGTGGCGAACGCGCTGTCGATTGCGACAGCGCTGGAAAACGGAGCTTCGCATCCGATTGCACTGGCGATGGAGAAAGCCGCCAGTGCGCACAAGGCGCTTAGTGGCAAGGATACGCATCCAGCGGTGGGTCCCGTCGCGGAAAACTCGTGGGGCCTAGCCGGCGCTGGCGTCGAGGGGCGTATCGGCGGCGTGCGCTATCGCCTCGGCAATCTGCCGTTTGTTGCAGCCATTGCCGACGTCACAACCATACCCCCGGCAGCATCCCTGTTTCTTGCCACCGACGGCGAGTTGCTTGCTGCGTTCGAACTCTCGGACCCGCTCAAAGCGGATGCTGCCGCCACTATCGCACTACTCTCGTCGACTGGGTTGCGCGCACATCTGCTCTCGGGCGACCGGCAGGACCGGGTGGCACAAACCGCGACGACGTTAGCGATTCCGGCTAAGCAGGTCCGCGCGCAGGTCGTACCGCAGCAAAAATTCGACTACGCACAAGAACTCAAACAGCACGGCGCGACGCTGATTGCCGTGGGCGATGGTGTTAATGATGCGCCGTTGATGGGGGCGGCAACGGTGTCGATTGCGATGGGCCGCAGCGCTGATCTCACCCGTCTCACGGCTGACGCCGTGCTGATGTCTCCGCATTTGCAGCCTCTGCTGAGCGCCCGCCGCGTTGCGCGAAAAATGCAACGGATCATTGCCCAGAATTTTTGCTGGGCCATTGCCTATAATGCGCTGGCTGTTCCGCTGGCGATGATGGGAAAAATTTCACCGGCGTGGGCCGCCATTGGCATGGCGACAAGCTCGCTAATCGTCGTCGCTAATTCACTCCGCCTCACTCGCAAATAGCGGCGACCATGGAAATCCTGATTCTTCTGATTCCGCTGAGCGTGATCATCGCGCTGGGAATTGGTGTCGCCTTCTGGTGGTCCGCTGAAGACGGCCAGTTCGACGACCTGGAAAGCCCTGGCCAGCGCATTCTGATGGATGACGACCGCGCTGCGCAAGCGCAAAAAGATACAAAACACTAACATCGGCGAGGCGTTTCAGCTATTTATGGCCTGTGATGCCCGTCAAACGGCGATCTCCGTAGAAAGTTGTCATTTCGAACAGCAGGTGAGGCATCTGCTGTTCTCTTCCCACCCCGACAGGCAAATGCAGATATCTCACCCATATGGCTGGGTTCGAACTGACAAATCCAGGAACACGACCGGCGATACCAAGACCGGGCCCACCTATCGATCCGCGATTTGATCCATATCAAAACGCATTTCCGTCGCGATGCAAACAT
>JBBQQV010000387.1:0-3489 GCA_038215505.1 Lysobacterales bacterium | reverse complement strand
GGGTTTGAGCTCGCGTTCGGCACCCCAGCCACCGATGCTGAAGCCGCCCGCTTCTTGAATCAGGCGACTTTTGGTGCCACTGCCGCCAGCATTCCGCAGGTGCGCGCATCCGGCATTCCGGCGTGGATCGATCAACAGATCGCGGCGCCCAGCACGTTAAGCCGACCATTCCTTGAAACGCTCGCGGTGTCTGAAAACACCGCAGGTAACAGTCTTTCGCAGAGCCATCGCGTGCACCGTTGGGTCGACGTTGCTGTCACCGGCAACGATCAGTTGCGGCAACGGGTGGCATGGGCCCTAGGTCAGATGGTGGTGGCGTCCGACCAGGATGCGGGGCTGTCAGACGAAGTGGTGATGATGGCGGAATGGAATGATCTGCTGGTACGCAATGCGTTTGGCAATTACCGCACTTTGATTGCTGAGACCGTGCTCAGCCCGATGATGGGGCGTTACCTTACTCATCTGCGCAATCGCAAGTTTGAAATCGAACCACGTTGTTATGACCAGCGCCCGCCTTTGAACGATGACACCGACGTTAACCTAGCGGGACTCGAATACCACACCTGTACCGGTAGCGACGCGACCAACAACGCGACGCTGACGCCGCGCATCGCGCGCTATCGCTTGCCCAGCAGTGGCTTGGTCGCACCTGACGAAAACTTTGCTCGCGAACTGATGCAACTGTTTTCGATTGGCCTGGTTCAGCGCGAGTCGAATTTCGATCCCATCATTGATCCCAACACCGGGCTCGGCACCCCCACCTACAACCAGTTCACGGTGACGGTGCTGTCGCGGGTGCTGACCGGCTTGAGTTACGCCTGTAGCGGCAATCGCACGGTGGCGGGTCGCGCCATCAATCGAACCTGCGGTTGCACCGGCACCGATTGCAGCTTCAATACCGGCAATTTTTTCTCGACGCCGCCATCGCTTGCGATCAACGAGCAGGGCGGCTTGGTCCATCCGGACCGTTACGAGTCGATGATCTGCTATCCGCGCTATCACGACACCGGTCGTGATCGCGCCGGGTTCCAATTGCCCGGTAGCGTGCCCACCAGTCCGCCCGGCGCGACCATCGATCTGGCCGTCGGCGAGAGCATCCCTGGCGGCACGCCGGGCCCAGTCAAGCTGATCGAGTTGGGCGGTGCCGCGCCGCTGAGCTTGAATGAAGTGAGTCCCGGTCTGGCGGTGGGCACGGCGATCAACTGCGACGCGTTGAACGGCGCATCGCCAACTGCCAGCAAGACCACTTGCCTCAGTTACTGCAACAGCGGCGTGGATGCGGCGATCAACCTGCTGTTCAACCACCCCAATACAGCGGTGATGGTGGCGCGACAGTTGATTCAACGGATGATCAGCAGCAACCCCTCGCCTGCATACATCCAGCGCGTCGCGGCGGCGTTTGCCAATAACGGCCTTGGCGTGCGTGGCGATATGCAAGCGGTGGTCAAAGCGGTGCTGTTTGACCTCGAAGCGCGCCGGCCGTTGGGCGACCCGGCCAACGCAGTAGATGCCGGAAAGACCCGCGAGCCGTTGCTGAAAATGATCCAGGTCTGGCGCAGCTTTGGGGCAACACCTGCGACCGTTCCATACCGGCGCTGGGCACGCTTTGCTGGCGGCTGCAGTTCTTTCTCCTGGCCGCAATGCGCTTATCAGCAGCGGCCTCTGGGCGCCCCATCGGTGTTCAACTTCTACGAGCCAGACTTCCAAACCCCAGGACCCATCAGTGATCTGAATCTGGTCTCACCCGAACTGCAAATCATCAATGAGAGCACCGCTATTCTCGGTGCCAACGACATTTACAACCAGGTTTGCGCAGGGCGCGGCACTGGCAGCAATCACAATTGCCACGGACCCTTGCGGACGCCATTGCCAACTGACCACGCCTGGTTCCCCGACGCTGCGCTGGATGGCTTACCTGGGGGCAATTGCGGCACCACGTGCACGACCACGAACGACGCCGACCTGATCGAGGTCATCAACGTACGCCTGTTTGGCGGCGCGATGTCGGGCACCTTGGGTGATCTCAACAATCCCGGCAACACCACGCTCAACACCGGTACTCGCGGCGTGCTTTATCGACTACTGCGGACGGTGCTGACCGGCACCTTCGGTGAGGCAGTGGCGCAGAACACGCGCCGTCGCGAAGTTCTTTATCTCCTGCACCTCGCGGCGATTTCGCCCGAAGCATCCAACCAGCGTTGAGGATTGACGGCCATGAGCAAGATTCTCACTTCCCGTCGCGCCTTCTTACAGGCTGGCTGCGGTGTGGTTGCATGCGGCGGCGCGCAGGCGTTGTTCCCACAGCTGGGGCTGATTCCAGCGGCATTGGCGGGCACGCCAGCCGCTGGCTATAAGGCATTGGTGTGCCTGTACCTGGACGGTGGCAACGACGCTTGGAATATGTT
Source organism: Lysobacterales bacterium (assembly GCA_038215505.1). Classification (GTDB taxonomy): domain Bacteria; phylum Pseudomonadota; class Gammaproteobacteria; order Xanthomonadales; family Xanthomonadaceae; genus JANNWF01. The sequence continues at coordinate 1,084 of JBBQQV010000387.1, read as the reverse complement.
GATTCCTGGCGGCGATGCGGCGCATACCAAGTACGTGGCCGCCCGTAACGGCATCTATAACCCCACTGCCGGCAATGGCGGCGGCTTGGCGTTGCCGCGCCACACCGGTGCCGGTTTTGTCAGCGGGCAAACGCCACCATCCAGCCTGTCGATTGCCGGTGGCCAATACGGCGTGAATTCCTTTTGCCCTGAAATGGCGACGCTGTATGGCCAAGGCCGGTTGGCGTTTTTGCCCAATATCGGCCCAATAGTCGAGCCGACCACGGTCGCCGCGTTCAACAACCGGCGGCGGCCGCCGCAGTTGTACTCGCATAACGATCAAACCAATCTTTGGCATATCGGTTCCGGGTCAAGCACCCAGGTTACCCAAGGCTGGGGTGGAAAAGTGGTGGGTCGGGTGGCACTGCCCGCTTCGGCAACCAATGGGCTGCCGCCCACGATCACCTTGTCTGGGCAGACGCGGTTTTTGTCTGGTGTGGAAGACGGCGGCGTGCCGCTGTTTTCATTTGCGTTGTCGACCTCCGGCACCGCCCCGGCCACTTCGCTCACCAACTACGGTTCAACCAACGCCACTGCCAACCAGTTTCAAATCGAGCGCCGCGCGCATTTGCAGCAGTTGTTGGACGCTGCCAGCCCGCAAGCCTTCAGCAATGAGTACCGCAGCATCGTTGACCGTTCGCTGCAGTTGGCCGACTTTGTGATCAACCCCGCCATTGCCGGCATTCCCGCGCCCGATCCGGTCAATGGCGGTGGCAGCACCGGCTTTGTATGGCCGAGCGGAAATTCGCTGGCCGATCAATTGCGGCAAGTGGCGCGGATGGTGCGAATCAGCACCACCCAACCCGATAACGCCGGCTTCGTGTCGCCCATCGGTGCCAATCGACAAGTGTTCTTTGTCCGCCTCGGCGGCTTCGATACCCACGATGGACAGATCACCTCCACCGGCGCCACCGGTCACCACCTGTTGTTGCAGCGGGTGTCGCAAGCGGTCGATTCGTTTTACAAAGCCATGCTTGCGATTGGTCGCAGCAACGATGTCACCTTGTTCAGCGCCAGCGAATTCGGCCGCACCATCAACTCCAAC
>JBBQQV010000386.1:0-3515 GCA_038215505.1 Lysobacterales bacterium | reverse complement strand
GGATCGATGGAATCGGTCGCAAGATCAACATGATGGAACAGGTACTGGACGTGCCCTCGCAGGAAATCATCACCAAGGACAACGCGGTGGTGAAAGTGGATGCGGTGGTGTTCTACCAAGTGCTGGACGCCGCCAAGGCGGCGTACGAAGTTTCGAACCTAGAAATCGCCGCGCTCAATCTGGTGATGACCAATACCCGCACCGTGCTCGGCTCGATGGACTTGGACGAGTCGCTATCCAAGCGCGACGAAATCAATGCACGGCTGTTGTCGGTAGTCGATGACGCGACTCATCCGTGGGGCATCAAGGTCAACCGGATCGAGATCAAGGACATCCAGCCGCCGCGCGATTTGATCGATTCGATGGCGCGGCAGATGAAAGCCGAGCGCGAGAAGCGCGCCAACATTCTTGAAGCCGAGGGCTTTCGCCAAGCTGCCATCCTGAAAGCCGAAGGCGAGAAGCAGGCGGCAGTGCTTGAGGCCGAAGGCCGCCGTGAAGCTGCCTTCCGCGACGCCGAAGCGCGCGAGCGTTTGGCCGAAGCGGAAGCCAAGGCGACGATGATGGTGTCGCAAGCGATTGCGAAGGGTGACGTGCAGGCAATCAACTATTTCGTAGCGCAAAAATACGTCGAGGCGTTGAAAGAGTTTGCCCGCTCGCCAAACCAGAAGACCTTGCTGTTGCCGATGGAAACCACCGGCATTCTTGGCTCGCTGGCCGGCATCCTGGAGCTCGCCAAGGGCGCCAGCGATGCACAAGCCAGCAAGCGCATCGAACCACCGGCAATGCCGCGCTGAGCATTGCTGGGCAACCCGGGTTGCGCCGCGTCTGCCGCATGACTGGATAGGGAGTAGGAGATGGATTGGATGCACACAACATGGTTCTGGTGGGGATTCGCCCTCGCCTTGTTTGCGGCGGAGGCGCTTCTGCCGGGTGCATTCATGTTGTGGCTCGGCTTCGCCGCCGCCGCGACCGCACTCACGTTGTGGCTGATGCCGATGGAGCCGGCCAGTCAATGGATCGTGTTTGGTGTATTCAGCCTGCTCTCGGCCGCCATCGGTTGGCGGTGGCGGAAGCGAAATCCGGAAACGGTCTCCGAGCAGCCCTTGCTCAATCGCCGCGCCGAGCAACTGGTAGGCCGCGTGCTGGTCCTGCACGAGGCGGTGATCAATGGCCGCGGCAAGTTGAAGATTGGTGACGCGCTGTGGGCGGTGGTGTCAGGCACCGACCTGCCCGCCGGCGTGCGCGTACGCATTGAAGGCGTGGAAGGCATGTTGTTGCGGGTGGCGCGCTGCGATTGAGACTTCGCCAAAAATCGGCCCGGCGGCGTTCTCTCGGCCGCCTGGGGCAACGGCTATCGAGCCATTAACAGAGCCTCTTACTGTGCTTCTGTGGGAGCGCCGGAAGGCGCGATTCGATCCAGTGGGAAAGAGCATCGCGCCTCCCGGCGCTGCCACAACCGCCGGGAACGGACAGCCTATTTGTCGGCTGATTGATCTGTATTGGAGCTTGCTCGGCTGCTCTTGAGCGACTGCTTTCGGTGCATAAGCAGCCAAACCCTTGCTCGATTAAATGCGAATGAGTATCATCTAGTGCCTGCTTGCACGGATGTTCATCATGCGGATTCAGCTTAGTGGCGCGATTGTTTCAGTACTGTTTGCGCTGATCGCCAGCAACACGGCGACGCAGGCAGCGACGCCGCTGGTGGTCTACTCCGAGCGTCGCGAGCCGCTTATCCAGCCGATCTTCGAGCGCTACACCCGCGAGACGGGCATCGAGGTGCGCTGGTTGACCGATGTAGCGCCGGTTTTGATTGAGCGTTTGGCGGCAGAAGGCGCAGCGACTCCGGCGGATATCCTGCTGACCGTCGATGCAGGCAGCCTTTGGCAAGCGGCTGAACGTGGAGTGCTAAAGCCCGTCCAATCCGCAAAATTGGAGGCCGCGGTGCCTGCCAATTTGCGCGATGCGCATGGCCGTTGGTTCGGCATCTCGCAGCGCGCACGCACCATCATCTACTCGACCGAGCGCGTTGCTGCGGCAAATCTGTCGACCTACGCGGCCCTGGCAGAAGACCAGTGGCGCGGCAAGTTGTGTCTGCGTTCGTCGAAAAAGATCTACAACCAGTCCTTGATCGCGATGATGATCGCGCGTCTGGGCGAGGTCGAGACAGAGAAAGTGGTGCGCGGCTGGGTCGCCAATCTGGCTGCGCCCCCGTTTGCAGATGACACTTTGTTGGTGCAGGCAGTGGCAGCCGGTCGCTGCGACGTGGGTATCGTCAACACCTACTACTTGGGACGAATGATCAAGGACACGCCCGACCTGCCAGTGACTGTGTTCTGGCCCGATCAAGCCACGGCGGGCGTGCACATCAACATTTCCGGTGCCGGCGTGGTGGCCGCATCGCAACAGCCGGCAGCGGCGCAAGCCTTGCTCGAATGGCTGGTGTCTGCGCCCATTCAAGCTGAATTCGCCGCACTCAATCTTGAGTTTCCAGTGCGTACTGAGGTCGCGGCGGATCCCATCGTGGCAGCGTGGGGCGCCTTTCGCGCCGATCCCATTCACGTCGCCGAAGCAGGGCGCTTGCAAGCCGATGCGGTGCGGCTGATGGATCGCGCTGGTTGGAAATAGCAGGCCGCGCGGCAAACCTCGCCCGCGTATGAGCTCGGCGATCACGTTGATTCCCGCGTCCAGAACCCCGCTCTGGCGAGGCCGTTTGCTGGCATGGTTGATCGCCTTGCCCATGCTGCTGGTTCTCGCTGCATTGCTGTTGGCATGGAGCCAACCTCAGGCAGAAATCTGGGCGCACCTGCGCGCCTATGTCCTGGTCGAAGTGATCTCCAACAGCGTGTGGCTGATGCTGAATGTCGCGATTGGCGTCAGCGTGTTGGGGATCGGGTTCGCTTGGCTCTCCGCGCATTGCGACTATCCGGGTCGACGCATTCTCGATTGGGCGCTGGTGCTGCCGTTGGCAATGCCGACTTACGTGGTCGCTTTTGCGTGGATTGGCGTGTTGGATTACTCCGCGCCCTTGCAAACCAGCTGGCGAGCGCTCAGCGGATCGCGCGCGTCATTGTTTGATGGGCGCGGCATCCTCGGTGCCAGCGTGTTGCTGTCGCTGGTTCTGTATCCCTATGTATATGTGCTGGCGCGCAGCGCATTCTTGCGGCAAGGCGCGGCTGGCTTCGATGCAGCACGCTGCCTCGGCCACGCGCCGTTCAGCGCATTTTTCCGGGTGGCCTTGCCATTGATTCGTCCGGCATGGGTCGCCGGCTTGAGTCTCGCCTTGCTTGAAACGCTAGCCGATTTTGGCGCGGTTTCCATCCTAGGCGTGGATACCTTCACCACGGCCATCTACAAGACGTGGTTCGGATTGTTCTCGCTGGCGGGTGCCGCCCAACTGGCGACCTTGTTGTTGCTCGCTGTCGCCTCGGTATTGCTGCTCGAACACTGGCTGCGTGGCAACTCACAAAGGCGCGAAGTCAGCGTGCGTCCGCAACCGCGCCTGCGTTTGCAAGGTG
>JBBQQV010000385.1:0-3524 GCA_038215505.1 Lysobacterales bacterium | reverse complement strand
GATATGACCTGTGCGCGCATGCTCGCCTGCGGTGAGCTGGGTGTGTCCACTGAAGAAGCAGAGCAGTTCATGAGCGCACTGCGGCCATTGTTTGGAGACGAAGGGTTCCCAATCTCGGCGCCGGTGCCATCACGTTGGTACTTGATGGTGCCCGCACAATCGAGGCTGCCGCCGTTCGTGCCGCCCGCCGACGCACTCGGCGATGACCTGCACGCGCACATGCCGGCCGGTGATGCGGGTCGTCGTTGGCGCCGCCTTCTGAACGAGGCGCAAGTCATTCTGCACAATCACCCCGTCAATGAGTCACGCATGGAGGTGGGAATGCTGGCAGTAAACAGCCTCTGGTTTTGGGGCGCAGGCGCACTGCCGGATCACGTTCGCGCCGAGGCTGTTCGAATTGCCAGCGACGATCCTGTCGTGCGTGGCCTCGCCCAGCGCGCTGGCATCCCGTTGTCGCATCCGTTTGCCGGTGCGCTGAAGCAGGAATCGCGTCCGAATGTAGTCGACATATCCGGCTTGCGTGATGTGTCCTTGCTCGATTCGGTGTGGCTGGAGCGGTGTATGTCGGGCCTGACCAGTGATCGCTACGCGAGTCTGCGTTTGGATTTCGCGGATGGCACGATCCACGAGTGGCGACACAGCTACCGCTGGCGGGTGCTGCGGCGACCCGCCAGCCGCATCGCGTGAGTCCAAAACTGCGGCGGCGCGAAGTGCCGGCATCGGGCGCGTGGGCCGACGATGTTCATCCCGTTCTGCAACGTGTCTACGCCGCACGCGGCGTGATCAACAGCGAGCAGGCCGGATTACGACTGCAAGGCTTGTGCTCGCCCGCTGGCATGGCAGGGATTGACGCTGGCGTCGATCTCCTCCTGCATGCGCTACGTGCGGATTGGCGAATCCTGATCGTTGGCGATTTTGATTGCGACGGTGCAACCGCCAGCGCGGTGGCAGTGCGCGGCCTGCGCATGCTGGGCGCGAAGCAGGTCAACTTCCGGGTGCCGCATCGGTTGCGCCATGGCTATGGGCTTTCGCCGACCCTGGTCGCCGACCTTGAGCATCCATTGCCGCAGTTGATCGTCACCGTCGACAACGGGATTGCCAGTCACGCCGGTGTTCTGGCGGCGCGTGCACTCGGAATTCGGGTGTTGATCACCGATCACCATTTGCCGGGTCCGAGCCTGCCCGAGGCGGATGCCATTGTTGATCCACATTTGCCAGAGGATCAGTTTCAAAGTCGACACCTGGCAGGTGTCGGCGTGATGTTTTATCTCCTGCTGGCCCTGCGCGCGCGCATGCGCGGCGAAGGCGTGTTCGGCACAGACACGGGGCCTGATCTGGCCGAATTGCTGGATCTGGTGGCGCTGGGAACAGTGGCTGACTTGGTTCCCTTGGATCGCAACAATCGGATCTTGGTCGATGCTGGTTTGCGGCGCTTGCGCAGTGGCCGTGGCAATCCGGGGTTGTGCGCATTGGCTGAAATTGCCGGACGCCCGTTGGCGACGGTATTGGCACAGGACTTCGGATTTGCCTTGGGACCGCGGCTGAATGCCGCAGGTCGTCTGGAAGATATGCGCTTGGGAATCGAGTGTCTGTTGACGGATGACCCAGCCACCGCTCGGCGTATCGCGCGCGAGCTGGATGGCATCAATCGCGAGCGCCGGTCGCTGCAAACGCAAATGGTGGATGAGGCAGAAATTCTGCTCGCCGAGGCGGCTGAAGACCCAGCCACGATGTCGGTGGCTGGCATCGTCGTATTTGATCCGGGCTGGCACGCAGGCGTCGTCGGTTTGGTTGCCTCTCGACTGAAAGACGCCATGCATCGACCGGTGATTGCTTTGGCGCCGGCAGGCGAGGGCGAGGGTGGCGCGGCGGAGTTGCGAGGTTCAGCGCGGTCCATCGCCGGCTTTCATGTGCGCGACGCCTTGGCGGCGATCGACGCTGCCCAGCCGGGCTTGATCACCCGCTTTGGTGGCCACGCCATGGCGGCGGGGTTGAGTCTGCCGACGGCCCATCTGGATGCATTTCGCAGTGCGTTCGAAGCCTACGCGATCCGCACGATTGAGCCTGCGATGCTGCAGGCCGAGATCTGGAGCGATGGCGAGATTGGCGACCAGGAACGCAGTCGCGTGTTGGCGCAGGCCCTGCGTGATGGTGGGCCGTGGGGGCAGGGATTTCCGGAGCCAAGCTTCGACGGTGAGTTCCGTGTCAACAGTTGGCGTGTGGTTGGCGAACGCCACCTGAAGTTGCGCTTATTGTCCGCCACCGGCGCCGAGGTCGAGGCCATTCACTTTGGAGGCTACAACGGCGTCGCGCCTGCTCAGCATGTGCATGCGGTTTACCACCTAGAGTTGGACGATTTCCGTGATCGCCACGGTGTGCAACTGCGGGTGACCCACATCCTGAGCTGATGGTGGACATCGGATCTGCGCCGATCTGCATGGCAGTCCGCATCGCACTGGGATAGCTACAGCGGCACCTTCGACCATGGTCGAATGGCCGAGTTGATGCGCGAGGACCACCATCCTGACCTGTGAAGGACAGGTCTGGGAGGCCCCGTGAAAACGCGATTGACAGCTTTGAGTGTGGCATTGAGTGGTGCGTTGCTGCCATTGGTTGCGATAGCCAGCGAGAGCGAAAAGATTGCGGCGCTGGAACAACGCATCGTGCGGCTGGAAGCCGCGCTCACCGCCGTATCGGCAGCGCCGCCTGCCACTGCGTCAACGCCAGCGCCAGCATCGCCGGCAACGCCTGCAGCCCGCAAGCCGGTCACTCTGAACATGCCGAATGCGACGCCCGGCACGCAGTTCTTTTTCTCCGGATTCTTCAAGCTCGACGCACTGGCATCACGCAGTTTCGATGGTGAACTCGCTGACGGCGGCATCGGGCGCGATCTCTATGTGCCCGGTTTGACTCCCGTCGGCGGTTTGGGCGAGGGCACCGATCTCGACGTGCATGCAAAGTTCTCGCGGCTGATCTTCGGCACCGACAACACCTTGGAAGATGGGCGGCTGCTGCAGACGCGCTTTGAAGGAGATTTTTTCGGCAACGGGCTCGGCGACGAGCGCTTTAACAACGCGGCCGGATTCGTGGTGCGCCACGCCTATCTCAACTTCAACAATCGCTGGTTGATCGGCCAGAACTGGAGCACCTTCATGGATGCTGCCACCTTGCCTGAGTCCACCGATCTTATCGGCCCGACCGATGGCACTGTGTTCGTGCGGCAGCCGCAACTGCGCTACACGCACGGGCCGTGGATGGTTGCGCTGGAAAATCCTGAGACCACGATCACCCCGCTGGGCGGAGGCACCCGCATCAGTTCAGATGACAACGCGCTGCCGGATGTGGTGGTGCGCTACAACCACAAGACCGCGTCCGGCGGAAGCTTGGGAGTCGCCGGCATCCTGCGTGAGCTGCGCCTGCAGACCACGGGGGCCGAAGCCGTCGATGCGCATGCGCTTGGTGGAGGCGTGAGCGTGTTCGGCAAGCTCCCGCTTGGTCAGGACGATTTGCGTTTTGCGGTGACT
>JBBQQV010000384.1:0-3544 GCA_038215505.1 Lysobacterales bacterium | reverse complement strand
GAGCGCGTCCCTCCAACATCAACAGCCGTCGCGCCTGAATCAAATACGGTCGCCCTCTCGCCCGTCCTGTCCCGTCCGCAGAAACTACATCGTCCCATCCCGCTTCAATTCCATGTAGCGATTGACCAGTGCCATCGGCAGCTCGGCAGGTTCCACGTCCAGACAGATGGCAAGGTGTTGGAAGCGGGCGAAACTGCGTTTCCGGCGGGCCAGGTATTCGGCGCTGGCGGCGTGAGCCAGCGCGGGTTCCAAGGTGTCGACGGTGGCGTGCAAGGCGTCCTCAAGAATCGGTTCGCGCAGGCTCGCCAGCACCACCCGATGGCGGCGACGCAGCAAAGCCAGCGCGTCGCGCAGGTCGTCATCGTCTTCGTCGCGTACGTTGGAAAGCAGCACGACCAGCGCCCGTCGCGTCTGTCGTTTCAACAGGTTGGTCGCGCAGGCGCGGTAGTCGGGGCTGGCATAAGTTTCGTGCAGATCAAAACAGCCTTCCAACAATCCATCCAACGCCGCGCGTGACTTGCGTGGCGCCATCCAGCGCTCGACGCCGCCCATCGTCATCAGGCCCACCGCATCACCTTGCCGCAGAGCCACAAAGGCCAGCAGCAAGGCCGCATTGAGGGCGTGATCCAAATGCGACAGCGGACCGTCCTTGGCCGCCATGCGGCGTCCGCAATCGACCAGCAGGATGATCTGCTGGTCGCGTTCTTCGCGATATTCGCGCGAAATGACTTTGCGCATTCTGGAACTGGCTTTCCAGTCGATCTGGCGCGGCGAATCACCTTCGCGATACTCGCGCAACTGATGGAAATCCAGCCCCTCGCCGCGCCGCCGACGCAGCAGCACACCCAGCTGCGAGAGTCGATGGTCGGTCGCCATCAAGGCAAACCGCGTCAAGGCGGCGAAGTTGGGATACACCCGCACTTGGCTGTCGAGTCCGACGAAAAGGCGGCGTCGCCACAGACCCCAAGCTGAGCGCAGACGCAGTTCGCAGCGCTCGAACCGATGTTCTCCGCGTGACTGCGCGCGCACCTTGTAGGTCAGGCTCGCCACCTGCCCGGCCGGCAAATCCAGCGATTGCGGCAATTCACTGAAACCAAAACCATCGGGGACATGGTCAAACAGCTGCATGGCCAGCAGGCGACCGCTGCCGTTCTCGACATCGACTGTGACCGCCGTTTCGGCACCCAACGCCAAGGCATGCGGCAGCTTGCGACGCAGCAACGGGCTAGGCGTGCGCCATAGGCTCAAGCCATCCGCCAAAGCGGTCAACACGACCACTGCGACACTCGCCGCCAACACCCGATCCAGCGCGGTGGCGAAGGAGGCCGCAATGGCCAACAGCAGCAGCGCTGCCGCAGCAAAAAGCAAGGGGCGTGCGGGAATCAGCATGGGTCGCTGAGATGAAGCATGTCGCGTCGAAAAGGAACGTTGCCTTGCATCAGAGCCGTGGCGCTTCGATGGTTTCCAGCAATTCGCGGACCAGCATGTCGGGGCTGCGACCCTCGATGGCGTAATCGGGCGTCGCCAAGATGCGGTGACGCAGTGCCGCGGTGGCCAGCTGTTTGATGTCATCGGGAGTGACGAAATCGCGACCATTCAACAAGGCCCGGGCACGACCACCACGTACCATCGCGATCGCACCACGGGTACTGGCACCGACCGCGATGCCGGGAAAGTCGCGGGTCGCCCGCACCACGCGCAAGGCGTAATCAAGCACACGTTCATCGACCGCAACCGCAGCCGACAGGGCGCGCAACTTGAGCAAGGTTTCAATCGATAGAATGTTGCGCACACCGTCCAGCTGCAGTCGCTCATCACTGCGACCGCCGGTGGCAAAACGAACGATGTCGGTCTCCTCGTTGGCGGCCGGGTAGTCGATCAGGACCTTGATCAGAAAGCGGTCGAGCTGTGCTTCTGGCAGCGCGTAGGTGCCTTCCTGCTCGACCGGATTCTGCGTCGCCAGCACCATGAACGGTGGTTCCAGCCGATGCGGCGTGCCATCGATGGTGACTTGGCCTTCTTGCATCACTTCGAGCAAGGCGGCCTGCGTTTTGGCCGGGGCGCGGTTGATCTCGTCGGCAAGCAACAGGTTGGCAAACACCGGCCCGCGACGGGTGGTGAATTGGCCGCTGGCGGGGTCGTACAACGTGTGGCCGGTGACATCAGCGGGCATCAGGTCGGGGGTGAACTGGATGCGCGCATAGCGGCCGCCAATGGCCTGCGCCAACGCCTGTACCAACAAGGTCTTGCCGAGCCCGGGCACACCCTCGATCAACACATGGCCACCGGCCAGCAGCGCGATCAGGATTTCGTCGACCACCGCGCGTTGGCCGATAAAGGCATTGCCTACCTCGGCGCGCAGCGAGTCGAGAATGCTCATGGCGCGATGCAAAGTCTCGGCAGAAATCAGCGGCGAAGCCGTGATGCGTGCGGTCTGTTCAGAGGTGCTCATGTCGGCGGTGCTCTTATCGGACGTGCTTTTATCGGACGGGTTCATAGCGGGCGTAGTCATAACGTTCTCAGCCATCGTAAAGTGGGTTGACAGCACGCGCATTGCGGCGCGGCGCCAGTTCGGTATGGATGCGCTGACAGGCGCGCACCATGGCCGTCAAGCTGGCGGGATGGCGCACCTGCTGAGGTGCCAGCAGCAAAACAATCACCGCCGGATCCAGCGCAAAGCGGCGCTGCAGAAACTGCGCGAGATCCGCCGCCGCCAGCCAGCGTGTATGTGGGTATTCGCTGTGCACGCGATCCAGCGCGCTGCTCGCGGCAGCGGTGGCCAACACGCCGGCTTGACCGTTCGACCACAACAGGCGACCACTGGCCAACAGATGATCAAGCAGCCGTCGACGTTGCGGCAGGAGCTCAGGCAACAGCGGTCCAAAACGCGGCATCGCAGCCCACAGCAACAGCACCAGCAGCACGCTGCCCACCGCAATCACCCGCCAGCCATAACTGAGCAGCCAGTCGGCCAAGCCGCCCACGCGCGCGTGCACGAACAGTACGCGCTGCATTGGCTGCGGCATGTTGACCAGGCGCAGCAGCGCCTCGGCATTGTCGGCGTCGCCGAGGTGGTCATTGTGGAAGGGTTGCAAACTGACGATTACGGTGACCCGACCGGCCCCGTGTTGAAGATGCAGCAGCTGCGGTGTCTGCTTGGCGCCGATGCTTCCCAAGACGTTGCCCGTGCTGCTCAACCAGTCGTCATCGTGGACGACCAGACGCAGCTCCGGTTGGCCCAGCAAGTCGCCGCTGCGAAGGTAGTGCGCATAGTCGTTTTCGCCGGTGCCCCCGCAACCGCAGCCGGCGTCAACTGCTGGCAGTAGCGGGTCAGAGTTGGCACCAACGTCGTTGCCGACTTCGCTGATGTCGGCAGGAGGGTTCAGGACAGAATCGGCTTGCTTGGCTTGCTTGCCTTCTCTCACCGCTGCATTGACGCTGGCCTCTGCGGACTGCAGTTCGTTGCCTGCGGCCGCAGCTTCGTCCAAGTGTGCGGGCTCAACGTCAGTTGCTTCCTCAAGGGGCGCTGCGTCGGTTTCCGAGT
>JBBQQV010000383.1:0-3558 GCA_038215505.1 Lysobacterales bacterium | reverse complement strand
CATGCGGGCATTCTCACTTCAGATCGGGGCAGCGGGATGCGTAACCCGCCAGTGGCCAAACGTACCACCGTTCTGCACCGCACCGCCTTGGCGACAGCGCAAACTGCGTCCGTTGCGCGGCCGGGAAGAATGGACTCAGGTTTACTTCCGATGAGCGGTACGTAACCCTGATCACGTTTTGCGCTAAAGCCGCGCGAGCGAAACTTCTGATCAGGACACCCATGCGAACCTTTGTAATGAGAGCGCGGGCGGCACCCACAGACAGCCAACAACTGCTGGCTTGTGTTGGCAAAGAGGCCCACACCGAAATCCTCGCGCATACGCTGATGAACGCGATCTTCGTGGCCCAATCGCATCGCACCGATGTCGTCGTATATCTGGTGTTGGAGAGCACCAAGGATTTCTCCCGCACCATCCGTTTTGAGGCCAACGCCATGCATGACATCGGCGGCTTCAATGAGCAGGCGCTGCTGAGCAAAGTCGCCAAAGCGCTGGACGCCTCCCGAGGCATGGGGAAAGACGAGATCCGACCGGTGGAATCAGGCGTGACGGTGCGTACCGTCAGCTTCGAGCGGCTAGTGCAGGAGCTGGCGGCAGATCATCAGCTGTTCGTGATGGACAGGAAGGGCACATCGATGCGCGAACAGGCGTTTCAAGAAAACCCCTGCTTCCTGCTGACTGACCATATCCCGATGCCGAAAAAGACCTTTCACAGTCTTGAGCGCCTGGGTGCTGGCAAGATCTCGTTGGGATCGAAGATGCTGTTTGCTTCGCAGTGCGTGGTGCTGATTCATCATGAGTTGGATCAGCGATGACGGCAACTTGGCAGCCTGTCGGACACAGGTCGGCCTAACTGCAAATCCGTCTATGTTGTTCAGTAATCCCCCTCATAAATTGTCCCTGACACCATTTTCGCTCCGCCCGCGTCCATGGGGGCGACGAAGGGTTACCCGGCTCGATCTGAGTGGTGTTGATCCCGTGCTTGGCGCTGCGCTTCATCGGTGACGCGACGCTGCTAACTGAACTTGACCCGAATAGCACTTGCTCAAAGCTCGTCATCCCGGCAAAAGCCGGGATCCAGTGCTGTTGAAGCTTTGCTAATGGCTGGAAGTGCTGGATTCCAGCCTTCGCCGGAATGACGATTGTTTGGCGCTTGCGCTTAAGTTAACCCGGCCCTTTCATGAATGCGTCCGATGATCGCGCAGGATCCTGATCGCACAGGGGATTCTCTGAAGGAGCGACGTATCGGGCCATGCGGCCGACTGAAGAGAATTCCCTGTGCGGTCAGGAGACATCGGGGCGGAAGCCCCGCGTAGCGGCGAAGCCGCCGAACGAGGGCGTGCGCGATTCATGAAAAGTCCGGGTTAAGTGCCATTCGAACCTGACCCCATTGTTGTTTGCTCCTTGGCACGAGTGTTACCGGGCTCATGACACCGCGCTTACCCCCCAATCGAGGGGGTCCGTTGCGAGGCAGCAATCCGCACACTGCCGCATCACTCCAAGGCATCACCTCCACTATGAGCGGCAGCTGGCTTGCGCTACCCCTGTGCATCGTAGGTTGTTTGTCCACCACTGCCAGCATCGCCGGTAGCGCTCCCACCCAAACGCGCCTGCTGGTGGGCAATGGAGTCCCTTCTCTGCAGTTTGGGCAGAAGGTTGATTTGGATGGCGATGTGGCGGTGATTGCGTCCACCACGGCAACGCCCATCGTGCCAGTGCGGGTGTTTGAACGCAGCGCTGGCGCGTGGCTTGAAACGGCCACCTTGACCCCTGGCGACGGTGCGGTGGGTGCGGTTTTCGGATACGACGTTGCGGTGAGCGGCCAAACTATCGTTGTGAGTGCACCCGAGCGCGCGGGTGAGGGTCCGCGACGCAGCGGCGTCTACGTCTACGAGCTGGTCAATGGGGTGTGGGCGCAGACTGCCAAGCTCACCGTGATTGATCCGCAGACCACCGACCAATTCGGCGTGAGCGTCGACATCTCCGGCGACAGCATCGTCATCGGTGCAGACGGCGCGGATCGGGTCGGTTTCACCGCTTTGCAAGGCGTTGCCTACGTGTTTGTGCGCACGGGTCAGACGTGGCAACTGCAGCAGAAGATTTTCGCGAACGATGGCAACACTTTCGACAACTTCGGCGGGTCGGTTGCCATTGAAGGCGATCGCATGCTGGCCGGAAGTATCGGCAGTGACAACGGCAACGCCAACCCGCATTTCAACGTCGGCGCCGCCTACGTGTTTGAGCGTGTCGGCGTGCAGTGGACGCAGCGCGCCAAGCTCATCGCCAACGATGGTATGCAGATGGATTTTCTCGGCGGCAACGTGGCGCTGTCGGGTAATTTGGTGGTGGCAGGCGCGGCGCGTGCGCGCATCGGCAACGTAGCCAATCAAGGTGCGGCGTATGTGTTCGAGAGCAACGGCAACAATGTCTGGACACAGGTATCCAAGCTGACCGCCGCCGACGGCGTGACCAACGAATACTTCTCAGCGGCAGGTGTCTCGATTTCTGGCAGCGCGATATGGATTGGCTTGCCCGGGCACTTGGTCAACGGTCAGCAAATAGGTGCTGCGTATTCCTTTCGTCGCGGTGCCGACAACCTGTGGACGCAACGCGCCCGAATCGAGCCGTTCGATAACGTCCCCGGTCAGTTTTTCGGCACCAGCATTGCCACCGACAGGGACACCACCATGGTGGGCGCAACCGCCCATAACGGCAGCCGTGGCGCCGTGTACGTGCTGTTTTCAGCTCAGATATTTCGCGACGGGTATGAAGGGCCGCAGTAGCCTGTTACACAGTGCCCCTCAGATTGGCCGCAGCTGGTCTGACAAGCAGAAATTGTCTCCGGCACAATTTTCGCGGACACCATTTTCGTGCGTCCATTTTCACAGGCCGCCGCTACGCAGGTTTTGCAGGATGGCGCGGCAGCATCCAAAGCAGTAAAGCCAGCACGAGGTAGGCGGCGATCCACTGCATTACCATGCCAAGTTCACCCGCAGCGAGCGTCCACGGCAAATACAGTGCGCCCTGCGCTTGCACCGAATGGATGATGCCGAAGGCAGTGAGTCCGGCTGCGACCAGCAGCGCGCAAGATGCACGCCCGCGCTCACTGTCAAACAGTGCCGCCAGCGTGGTTGCCCACAGCATCGAGGTGATAAGGAATTGCTGGTATTTCCAGCCGTATCTGCGGTGGCTACATTTCTGGTCGCTGCCTGTTTCGTGTTGCCGATGATCGGCCTGGGAGGCTTTGATCAACTCGACAAGGTCGCCAACGGCGAGGCCGGCCTCGGCACTTACCTGTGGGCCTTCGCATTCTATTTTGCGCAGTACCCGGTGATTTTTTTCTTCAACGCGGCACTGGTCGGTGCCGCGATGATCCGCCTCGAAGGTGGCGATCCCACCGTGGGTGATGGTTTCCGCATCGCTTTTGGCAGGATCGGCCCAATCCTTGGATACGCCGCCATTGCCGCCACCGTCGGCGTCATCCTGCGCATGATTCAGGAACGCGCCGGCTTCATCGGCAAGTGGATCGTCGGGCTGCTCGGTGTGGCGTGGACCGTC
>JBBQQV010000382.1:0-3582 GCA_038215505.1 Lysobacterales bacterium | reverse complement strand
TCTGCCCTGTGACATCGTGGGTTCTTCGGATCGCCTGTTCATCGCCATGGCCGGCGCCAATCAGGTGTGGGAATACGACATGGTGCAACGCAAGTTGTCGGTGTTGGCGGGTTCCGGCCAGTTGGGTTTGAGTGACGGCCCAGCGCACAGCGCGTCGTTCGCACAGCCGTCGGGATTGGCTTTGGTGCAGCAGACGCTGTATGTCGCCGACGCCGCCAGTTCGGCAATTCGTTCCTTCAACCTTGGCAGCGGGCAAGTGCAAACGTTGGTGGGGCAGGGTGTTTTTTCATTCGGCAATGAAGACGGAAGCCGCGCATCGGCGATGTTGCAGTTCCCGAACGGGCTGGCATTGGACCCGCGCGCGCCACTGTTGTGGGTGGTCGACAGCTACAACTGCTGCCTGCGGATGCTGCGACTTGGCGGCGGTGAGGTGCGGCGATTCGAGCTCGACTATCGGCTTAGCGAGCCCATGGGCATCACCGTGAGTCAGGGTTCGTTATACCTGTCCAACACGAATGCGCATGAGGTGCTGCGGATCGATCCCGAAGCAAAATCAGCGCGCCGAATCCCTATCGGCGAGTGAGCGTGACCGAGGCCGAGTCAATGCCGACGGACGCGGCATTCGACGGCCGCAGCGCCACCCGTCGCATGACTGCCGAGCCTGGTGTCTACCGCATGCTCGCCGCCGACGGCGGCGTGTTGTATGTCGGCAAAGCGGCGTCGCTGAAAAAGCGCGTATCCAGTTATTTCAGCGGCTCAGCACGCGAGCCCCGATTGGCCGCGATGATTGCCCAGATCGCCGCTATTGAGATCACCGTCACCCGCAGCGAGGGCGAGGCGCTGCTGGTCGAGAACCAGCTGATCAAGTCGCTCAAGCCGCGCTACAACGTGCTGCTGCGCGACGACAAGAGCTTTCCGTACGTGCGCATCACCGCGGGCGAGACGTTTCCCCGGATCGCCTTTCATCGTGGAAGTCGCAGTGACAAGGATCGCTACTTCGGCCCCTTTCCGGGGGCGACGGCCGTTCGCGAAACGCTCAACGCCATCCATAAGCTGTTTTTGCTGCGCAGCTGCGAAGACAGTGTGTTTCGCAATCGCAGCCGCCCCTGTCTGCAATATCAGATCAAACGCTGCAGCGCGCCGTGTGTGGGATTCATCAGCGCCAGCGACTACGCGCTCAGCCTGCGTCGCGCGGCCTTGTTTCTGGACGGCAAAAACAGCGAGTTGACCAATGAGCTTGGCAGCGAAATGGACGCGGCCGCCGGTCTGTTGGATTTTGAGCGGGCGGCGCGGCTGCGTGATCTCGTTGGCAACCTGCGCAAGGTGCAGGCGCGTCATCATGCGAATGGAGACGATGCCGATCTCGATGTGTTGGCGTGCGCCATCGACGGTGGCCAGGCCTGCGTCCTGCTGCTGTCGTTTCGCAATGGTATGAACCTGGGCAGCCGCAGCTTTTGGCCGCGCCTGAATGGGGTGGATGATCTGGCCGAAGTATTGGCCGCGTTTGTCACCCAGCATTACCTTGGATTTCCGCCGCCGCGCGAGATCATTCTTGATCGCGAGATTGCTGATCGCGAACTGATTGAATCGGTGCTCAGTGAGCGCGCTGGTCGCAGCGTGCGCCTGACCCACTCGGTTCGCGGGGAGCGCGCCAGGCATCTGGATCTTGCCAGGCTCAACGCTGTCCACGCCTTGGCCGCCGAGCGCAGCTCAAGCGCCGCGCAGCAGCGACGCTTGACTGCATTGCAGGTCCTGCTCGAATTGGCAGCGCCGCCACAACGCATCGAGTGCTTTGATATCAGCCACACGCAAGGCGAAGCGACCGTGGCCTCGTGCGTGGTCTTCGATAGTGAAGGTCCGGCGCGCGCGCAGTATCGGCGCTTCAACATAAGCAACATCGAGCCCGGCGACGACTACGCCGCCATGCGCCAAGCCTTGCTCAGGCGCTTCCGTCGCGGCCAAGCCGAAGGCATCCTGCCCGATTTGTTATTGATCGACGGTGGCAAAGGTCAGTTGGCGCAGGCGCAGGACGTATTTGCCGAACTGGAAGTGAGCGGCATCACGGTGATTGGCGTCGCCAAAGGCGTCGAGCGCCGCGCTGGCCACGAAGCCTTGATTCTGGCCGACGGCCGCGAGCTGCGCCCAGGTGCTGATTCGGCCGGCCTGCAACTCATCCAGCAAGTGCGCGATGAAGCGCATCGATTCGCGATCACCGGTCACCGGGCACGCCGTGGCAAGGCGCGTGAAACCAGTGTGTTGGAATCCATTGAAGGCATCGGCGCGCGTCGGCGGGTTAAGCTGTTGAAGCATTTCGGTGGGCTGGCGGGGTTGAAACTGGCCGGCATCGAAGAGATTGCCCGCGTCGACGGCATCAACGCTGAACTGGCACGCCGTGTATATGGTGCCTTGCATGGATTTGAGGAGACCGGTTCGGCATGATCGACAGCAGCAACTGCCTGGGTAGCCAGCGAGCCAACTGATGCGCCTGACCGTCCCCACTTTGCTTACGCTGTTCCGGATCGCGCTGATTCCGGTGCTGGTGCTGGTGTTTTTTCTGCCTTACAAGTGGACGAATTTTGCCTCCGCGTTGATCTTTGCCCTGGGCGCGATCACCGATTGGCTGGATGGTTGGATTGCCCGGCGTTACAACATGTACTCGGCATTCGGCGCGTTTCTGGATCCGGTGGCCGACAAGCTGGCCGTCGCGGTGGCGCTGATCCTGATCTTGCAGCACCACAACACCATCTTCATGGCGCTGATAGCGGCTGTCATCATCGGCCGCGAGATCACCATCTCGGCGCTGCGCGAGTGGATGGCCGAGATCGGTCAGAGGAACACCGTGCGGGTGGCACTGGTGGGCAAGATCAAGACCATTCTGCAAATGGTCGCGCTGGTGATGTTGCTGTATCGCGTCGACCTCGGGCCGATCCCGATATTTCTGCTCGGCGAGGCCTTGCTGGCAATTGCAGCAGCGCTCACCCTTTGGTCGGGTGCCGTGTATTTGCGCGCCGCGTGGCCGGCAATGCGCGCCAACAACGACGGCGAATAGCCGAACATCGTCTTCTTCCGCATTGCAACATGTTGACAACGCTGTGCCATTCCGTAAGATGCGCGGCTCAGTGCGGGAATAGCTCAGTTGGTAGAGCGCGACCTTGCCAAGGTCGAGGTCGCGAGTTCGAGTCTCGTTTCCCGCTCCAGATATTTGAGACGACCCCGGTTTAAGCCGGGGTTTTCTTTTGGTAGCGAAAGTCTGCCGTTCAAAGTGACAGCGTTCAACGAGTCAACGCCCTCGGCGGTCACGCCAACGGCAGCCTCCGGCCTGGTGGCAGAGTGGTCATGTAGCGGCCTGCAAAGCCGCGTACGCCGGTTCGATTCCGACCCAGGCCTCCAATAAGACAACACCAGACGTACCGCAACACATTTAAAGCCCCGTTTTTACGGGGTTTTTTATTGGCTGCTCATTGCCGATGGTCGCGCCGCATCCAGATCGACCAACGCGCTGCGGGAAGTCGCGCATTACCCGCGCACACTGGAACAAGCAAACGTCAAGCAAGGAAGCGCCGAATCGTGTTCGAACAGACC
>JBBQQV010000381.1:0-3584 GCA_038215505.1 Lysobacterales bacterium | reverse complement strand
CGACCTGAGTCCGACAGGCTGCTAGATTTGGAGATGACCAGAAAGCCCTATTCTACCGGGCCTTGGGCTGACGTGTTGGCGTCGCCCTGCCCGCCTGCAGGTCGTCAATCGCTGTGAATTACCGCCACGCCTTCCACGCCGGCAACCACGCCGATGTTTTCAAGCACGTTGTGCTGCTCGGGCTGATGGCCGCGCTCAAGCGCAAAGAGAGTGCGTTTTTTGCTCTGGATACTCATGCCGGGCGTGGCAGCTATGCACTGGATTCGGCCGCGTCCAAAAAAACCCAGGAAGCTGAGGCCGGCATCCGCAAGTTGCTGAAGGCCGGGCTCCGCGGCAACCCCCTGATCTCGCACTACTTGGCCGCCGTGCGCGGGCGCAACAGTGGGCAGACGGTCGATACTTATCCGGGCTCACCGCTGCTGTTGGCAGGCGCGTTACGTGAACAGGATCGCTTGGCCTGCTGCGAGTTGCAGCCCGAGGAAGCCAACGTATTGAAGAGTTTGCTGCGCGACGACAGCCGCGTCGGTGTGCACGAACGCGATGGCTATGCGGCCTTGAATGCGCTGTTGCCGCCGAAAGAAAAACGCGGGCTGGTGCTGATCGACCCGCCATACGAGGCGCAACTGGCCGAGTTCGACACCATCATGCCGGCCTTGCGCAGCGCACTTGAGCGTTGGCCGACGGGTATGTTTGCCCTGTGGTATCCGATCAAGCGTCGGCGCGCCTTGCAGCCGTTTTACCGCCGTGCCACCGATCTGCCCGCCAAGCAGGTATTGATCGCCGAGCTACTGGTGCGACCTGACGATTCGCCGTTACGGATGAATGGCAGCGGGATGATTCTGGTCAATCCGCCGTGGCAGTTTAATGACGAGTTGGCCACCGCGCTGCCCTTGCTCTGCAAAGTCCTGGATGAAGGGGGTGGCAGTTGCCATGTGGATTGGCTGAAGGCAGAACGATGATGCGATGGCTTGCGCTGAGTGCATTGCTGGCCGTGAGTGTGACTGGCTGCGTGACCCCCGCACCGTTCGTTGCCAGCACTGCTGCCAGCCCAGCAGTTTGGCAGATTGCCGAGAACCCCGAAGGTCACTTGAATCGGGAGGTGCTGTGGGGCGGCATGATCCTGGAAATCAAGCATCGCGCTCGCTACACCGAATTGGAAATGCTTGGCTTTCCCTTGGACGCGCAGCAGCAACCGCAGCCCGAACGCGCCGACGAAGGCCGCTACATCCTCATCGTGAGTGGCTTTCTTGATCCTGCGGATTACGCCGTCGGCCGCTTTCTGACCTTTCCCGGCCGCATCACCGGTGCGCGCCGCGGTGAGCTGCGCAACGAACCGTACATCTGGCCGATGCTGGATACCTTGCAGCCGCACCTGTGGCCCAAAGATTTTCGCGAAGAAGGCAAACATTATTCGATTGGTGTGGGGGTCAGGTTGTAGTTTTCGGCGCAAACCAGGCTCCGCCATCAACGTCAATCCTCGGCTGCAGCAACGCGGCTAGCGACCCCATCCAAACGCTGCGGCAAGCGCACCCAGCAGGCCCGCGCATACGACCACCAGCGGCAACGGCACGCGGTCCTTTTGCAAGGCGAACCAGCTGGCGGCGGCGATCAGCAGCACGCCAATCGCATCCGCCAAATCGACGCTGCGCAGCAGGGCGATCGCAAACCAGATCGCCAGATTGGCAATCACGCCAACCACCGCGGCACCCACCCCTGCCAGCGCGCCAGCCAGCAATGGCAGCTCGCGCAGCCGTTCAATCCACGGCGCAGCCGGCAACACAAACAGGAAGCTCGGCAAGAACGTGGCCCAAACGACGACCCCCGCGCACAGCAGCGCTGAAAGCAAGGGGCTGGCCAGATCAGGATGTTGCCAACCGCCCACAAAGCCAACGAACTGCAGGACAAGGATGAGCGGCCCTGGCGTTGATTCGGCCAAGCCCAGCCCGACCAGCATTTGTCCGGGCGCAAGCCACGCGTAGGTTTCAACGGCTTGCTGGGCAACATAGGGCAGCACGGCATAGGCACCGCCAAATGTCACCAATGCCGCCTTGCTGAAAAACAAAGCCATCGCCCACGCCGTGCTGTCTGCGCCCACCAGCCAAGCGACCGCAAACAGCGGCAGCCACCAGGCGATCACCAATGCCAGCGCCAAACTTGCGCTGGCGGCGAGACGACGTTTGCCACTCACCGAGGATGGCGGCGATACCGCATGACCCGTCGCTGGAAGCCATGAAGGTCTAACCCTTGCGGCGAGCGCGCCTGCGAACGCGGCGAGCAACAGCAGCAAAGGAAACGGCAGCTGTAACCATGCCAATCCCAGCAAAGCCGCCAGTGCCAACAGCAGCGCGAATCGGGTTTTCAGCATCTTGCGGCCGATCCGTTGCAGGGCATTAAAGACGATGCCAAGTACCGCCGCTTGCAAGCCCAACAGCACACCTGCTGCGGCCGGCAGCGTGCCGAGGGCGATGAACAGCCAACTCAGCAACAACATCAGCGCAGCGCCGGGCAGCACAAACAGCGCGCCTGCCATCAGTCCGCCCAGATTGCCGTGCATGCGCCACCCCAGATAGCAGGCCAACTGCATCGCCTCTGGCCCTGGCAGCAACATGCAGTAGTTGAGTCCATGCGTAAAACTGGCTTCGTCGACGAGGCGGCGACGCTCAACCAACTCGGAATGCATCAGGGCGATCTGCCCGGCCGGTCCGCCGAAACTCAAGCAGCCGATTCGCCACCAGATGGCCGATGCCGAGCGCATCGTGGGCAAAGTCGCCACCGCCTCCGTCATCTCTCCGTCACTCTGGTTAACCGCAGCCAACAGATTAGAGCAAGCGCTCCCACTTGCAATGACACCTTGCCGACTGTGTTCGACTATCTCTCAATTCCGCAGTCCGAATGGCGCAATCCGATGCCGCCGAACATTCAACGGTTGCGTTCGATTGGACGCTGGTGCGAAGACCTGGTGTTGCCGGATGGCCGCCAGCTGCGTCTGCGTCCCATCGCGGCGGAGGATGCTGACGCCTTGCGGCACGGCTTCGAGCTGCTCAGTGCAGACGAAGTGCGGATGCGCTTCATGCATCCCATGAGCGAGCTGACGCCGGAGCTCGCAAAGCGGCTGGCGGATCTGGATCACAAACGCGACTTCGCCATCGTGGCGTCTGAGCCCTTGCCACCGGGAGAAGCCTTGATTGGCGCCGTGGTGCGGGCTTCGATCGCCCCGGACGGCAGACGCGCTGAATTTGCGATTCTGGTCTCGCGCTTGCTGGGCGGCCAAGGGCTGGGCCGGCTACTGATGAAGCAGATCATCCGCTGGGCCAAGCTCAAGCGCTTGGATGAGCTTTACGGCGACGTGCTGGAAGAAAACACGACCATGCTCAAGCTCGCGACATCCTTGGGCTTTCGCCGTGAGCATCAGCCGGATGATCGCGGCGTGGTTCGCGTGAGACTCGCCCTGCGCAAGGGTGTCGCGCTGCACTGACGACGCAGCCGCGCCCGAACGCCCCACAGTTCGGGAGACGTTCTGGGGGGCGGCTGTTCGCTGTATCGAGAGTCATTGAAGCTTGGCGCGGCAGCAGCGGCTTCCAAGA
>JBBQQV010000380.1:0-3603 GCA_038215505.1 Lysobacterales bacterium | reverse complement strand
GTTGTGGCCGGCTATACGGTCGTCCAGCCGCGCTTGGAAACCTCGCCCAGCAGCGTCCTCTCCACCGGCTTCGCACAGCTTTTTGCCGGCAACACCGGGATGGACATCTACACCCACGCGTCATCGGAGCTCTATCAGGATCTGTTTGGCTCCGGCATCTACTGCGGCAAGGGCATCTACGATGTCGATGGGTTCATGCGCAGCGTCGCCGGGCGTGTGCCGGAAAACAGGCTCGCCAGCCATGACCTCTTCGAGGGCGTGCACGGGCGAACTGCGCTCGCCTCCGATATCGTCCTCTATGAGCAGTACCCGTCCCACTACGCCACCTACTCCCGGCGACTGCACCGATGGTTGCGCGGTGACTGGCAACTGTTTCCGTGGCTGCTGCCCTATGTGCCGTCATCCGCTGGCCGCCCCATTCCGAACCTCCTGGCGCCGATTGATCGATGGAAAATCCTCGACAACCTGCGACGCAGCCTGGTTGGCCCCTTCGTTTGCCTGCTGTTGTTGGCGGGGTGGACCGTGCTGCCGCTCAGTCCACTGCTGGTTACCTGGGTCGCGCTGGGCGCGTTGCTGGTGCCGTTGCTGCCAGCGTTCGCCGAGCCACGCCGGCGCCGCGAAGTCTCTGCCCGGTGCGCTCTGGCGATCGTGTTTGTGCTGCACGAAGCGACCGTGGTCGCCGATGCGATCGTGCGCGTTTTTGTGCGCACCATCATCACCCGCAAATACCTGCTGCAGTGGACAACGGCTGCGAATTCGGCGTTGGCATTCTCGAGCCGCTCGTCGCGTGCTGCGCTCTGGGCGGAAATGTACTGGTCGCCGTTGCTCGCGGTTGCAGTCGCTGTGTTGGTCGCATGGCTGAGGCCAACCGCGCTGTACTCAGCGGGGCCGGTATTGCTGGCCTGGGCGCTCGCGCCGGAGATTGCGCGCTGGATCAGCATCCCACGGTCGCGGCGCGATGCCCCAATCGACGCTGCGGAAGAACGGCGCTTGCGTCTGCTGGCGCGAAGAACGTGGCTCTTTTTCGAGACGTTTGTTGGGCCACAGGACCAGTGGTTACCAATCGACAACTACCAGGAGTCTCCGCGCGAGCAGACCGCGCATCGCACCTCGCCAACCAACATTGGCTTGATGTTGCTGTCTACCCTATCGGCCTTTGACCTTGGCTACATTGGCCCGAGCGAACTGGCGCTGCGCTTGCGTCGCTCGTTCGACAGCATCGGGCGCTTGGAACGTTACCGCGGTCATTTGCTGAACTGGTACGACACCAAGACGCTCGATCCGCTGCTCCCTCGCTACGTGTCCACCGTTGACAGCGGCAATCTTGCGGGTTGCCTGATAGCGCTGAAGCACGGCTGCCGCGACGTCGCACACAGCTTGGTGATACCCGCCCAAGCCTGGCTTGGCCTGCGCGATTCGCTCGCTCTGGTCGAGGACAGCCTTAAAAGCCTTGAGGGACGCGTCGATGCCGCAACGCTCAGTCCACCAAGCAGGGCGGCGGCGAGTGATCTGCGGGCGGTGGTGGCGCGCATGCAGGTGCAGATCGAAGGCACTCGTGATGCATCGATGTCTACCGCGTACGCGGGGCTGCTGACGTTATGCGATGACACCTCGGCGGAACTCAAGCGGGTACTACTCTCGCTGCTACAAACCGGAGTCTTTCGGCACGAGGCCGACCAGCTGCATTCACTGCGAACGGCCACGGATTGCCTGAGTCAACATCTGCACCAGTTGCGGCGCGAGATTGACTCGTTGATCCCGTGGCTTTCCCTCGCCCAAGAGCCGGCGGCGCGCGCGCTCGATTGGTCCGCTCATCTTCGCCTCAGTGAGGTACCCGCTGCCGCCCAGCGGCTCGATGCTGAGCTGACAACCTGGGAGTCTGCGCAGCGCGGCTCGGCACCGCTTGGCGAAGCGTTGGAAGGCTCGGCTGCACGCTTGCGCGAAGCATTCGCGCGCGGCAGCAAGAACGCACAGACCCTGCGCGACGAGCTGCTGAGTCTGGCAACTCACGCCGGGCGCGAAGCGTACGCGATGGATTTCCGGCTGCTGTTTGACAGCGAACGCAAGCTCTTTCACATCGGCTATCACGTCACTGCCGATCAGGCCGACGCCAACTACTACGATTTGTTGGCGTCCGAGGCGCGTCTGGCGAGCTACTTCGCGATCATCAAGCGCGACGTGCCGGAGTCGCACTGGTACGCGCTTGGACGCCCGATGACGCGCGTGGGCCGAGGACCGACCCTGCTGTCTTGGGGTGGGACGATGTTCGAGTACCTGATGCCCTCGCTGTTGATGCGGAGTCGACCGGGAACCTTGATTCAGCAGAGCACCGAGCGCGCGGTCAGCGCGCAGATCGCCTATGGCGAAAAAATGAGCGTGCCTTGGGGCATCTCCGAATCGGCCTACGCCCGGTTCGACGCGCACCAGACTTATCAGTACCGCTCCTTCGGTGTGCCCGGGCTTGGCTTCAAGCGGGACCTTGCTGACGATCTCGTGGTGGCACCCTATGCATCGGTGCTGGCCATTTCGATTCGGCCCAGAGACGTCGTCGACAACATCGCCCGTCTCGAAACGATGGGGATGGGCGGAACCTATGGCCTGTTCGAGGCGATCGATTTTCGACCAGACACCGCATCGGAGGTGGTTGCCGACGTGCACTCCGTCGTTCGGTCCTATATGGCGCACCACCAGGGCATGCTGCTGGTTGCGCTCGACAACTATTTCAACGCTCAGGTCATGCTGGAGCGCTTCCATTCTGAGCCGTCGGTTTGCGCCGCGGAAATGCTGCTCAACGAGCGCACGCCGACGACGCCACCCGACGAATGGCCGCTGGTGGCGGCTGCCAAGCGACACGCTGAGAACAATGACGAAGCGGCTGTACCTCTGCCCGCATCGATCCCGTGGTCACCTGACGCTCAAGGGCAGCCACAAGCATTCGTCTTCGGCAATAGCCGGCTTTCGACGCTACTCACGGATCGTGGCGGTGGTGGGTTGCGCTGGCAGGGCATGGCCCTCACACGCTATCAACCTGACCCGACCTGCGATGGTGACGGCATCTGGTTCTACGTTCGCGACGAGGAGAGGGGCAACACTTGGCTTGCCACGTCGGAGCATGGACGAACGACATATTCGGCGCACATGGCGGAGTTTCATCAAAGGGATCGATTGATCTCCGTTCACGTGGCGATTGCGGTTGCGCCCAGCGATGACGTCGAACTACGGCGAGTCACCCTGCACAATGAGTCGGACAGGACCAGGCATCTGTCGCTGACGAGCGCGGGTGAGCCGGTGCTGCTTGATCTCGCCGATGCGGCGGTGCATCCGGCGTTCGCACGCATGTTCATTGAGAGCGAGTACGTCGCCGATCTGGATGCGCTGGTGTTCACGCGGCGGCCAAGGTCGGACAAGGAAGGTCGCGCGGTCCTCGTACATCGACTAGTGCGCGAAGGCGCGGCGGTCTCGTTTGGCGGCTACCAGACAGATCGCTCGGAATTTTTCGGGCGCTGCCAAAGCGTGCGCGCACCGCGCTGGCTAACCGATAGACCCAGAAATCCAAACGGCCGCGTCGGCACGGTGATCGATCCTGTGATGGCCTTGACGGCC
>JBBQQV010000379.1:0-3628 GCA_038215505.1 Lysobacterales bacterium | reverse complement strand
CAGCGCCAAGCGTTCAAACAGCCGAGCACTAACCCGGCCACTAACAGGGCCAGGGTCCAGCGATGCGTACCGGCATGATTGCCATCCAGCCACGCTCCCAGCGCGGCACCGAGCAGTGTCGGCACCACCACCGACCAGCCGATCAGGCCCATCATGCCGAGGCCAAACCACAGCCCTTGCGAGTCGTCGCGGCGCGCGCGCAGCTTGCGCGTGGCACTGGCGCCGACCTGCGCGGCCAACGGCGTGATGGGCGGTTCGTCAGTCATGGTGAAAGCTCGCGAAGCGGCTGACGAAGCCGCTCTCCAGCTTGCTGGTGGCAGCACGCACGCTGCACGCCTGTTCGTCCAAGCTGAGGAACTCGCGCTGCACGGCATCACGCAGCTGCCCGAGGTCGGTGCCCCCCGTTGCGCGCCGCACCGACACCACTACGTCGGCGCCCGCCTTGATCAGAACACCTTGGTCGACAGCGACGAAAACCTCGCCCTCGGTTTCGGTCTCGTAGGTGAGGACGCCTGGAAGCAAAGCAGCGACGCAGTCGCGCCGACGCGGCAGCAAGCCGTAAGAGCCGTCGATCGTCTCGATGACGATGCGGGTCACGCCGGTTTTTTCGGCAAACACGCGGGATGGCAGCAGCACTTTAAGCTTCATTGGCGGCAACCGTGGGGACGACGGCGAACGACGGTTCTGTGGCAGCTTTTGTTGCGTGCCTGGGTTTAGTCTCGGGCAGCGCTGCTGGATTCCGCTTGGCGCTGGAGCGGGGGCCGCCCTTCGCCTCGCTGATGGCACCAATCATGTACAGCGCGCTTTCGGGCCAGTCCTCGAACTCGTCGCGCAAGATGCGTTCGCAACCGTCGAGCGCGTCGGCAAGGCTCACCAGCTTTCCCTGCAACCCGGTGAACTGCTCGGTGGTGAAGAAAGGCTGGGTCAGGAAGCGCTCCAGCCGCCGCGCACGCGCGACGATCTTGCGATCCGGTGGCGATAACTGCTCAAGTCCGAGCATCGCGATGATGTCCTTGAGGTCGGCGTATTGCGCCAGGGTGCGTCGCACCGCTTGCGCGAGCGCGTAGTGGCGCTCACCGACAATGCCGGGCGTTGCCATCTTGGAATTTGATTGCAGCGGGTCGATCGCTGGGAACAGGCCTTCGCTGGCCCGTTTGCGCGACAACACGATGGATGCCGACAGGTGCGAGAAGGTGTGTACTGCGGCCGGGTCGGTGAAATCATCCGCCGGCACATACACGGCTTGGATCGAGGTAATCGCACCGCTGCTGGTGTTGGCGATGCGCTCCTCGAGTGCCGACAGTTCGGTGCCCATGGTTGGCTGGTAGCCGAGGCGCGAGGGCATCTGGCCCACCAAGCCCGAGACCTCGGAGCCGGCCTGGATGAAGCGAAAAATATTGTCGATAAGCAGCAGCACATCGCGATGCTCGTCGTCGCGGAAGTACTCGGCCATCGTCAATGCGGCTTGGCCGACGCGAAAGCGCGCACCCGGCGGCTCGTTCATCTGGCCGAAGATCATCACCATGTTCTTCAGCACGTCGGCTTTTTTCATCTCCTCATAGAGATCCTGGCCCTCGCGGCAGCGTTCGCCGATGCCGCAGAAGATGCTGACGCCCTTTTGCGTGCCAACCATGTTGTGGATCATTTCGGTGAGCAAGACCGTCTTGCCGACGCCGGCGCCGCCGAACAATCCCGCCTTGCCACCGGTTTCCAGCGGCAGCAGGACGTCGATCAACTTGATGCCGGTCTGGAACACGACCGACGTGGTGGACCGCGAGATCAGCGGCGGCGGCTCGCGGTGCACCGAGCGCCATGTCACCGCCTGGGGCTGCGGTTCGCGGTCGATGGCCTGGCCGAACACGTCAAACATTCGCGACAGGATGGCTTTTCCCACCGGCACCAACAGCGGTCCCCCGGTGTCCACAACCGCCGTGCCACGCGCCAGTCCTTGGGTTGGCGTGAGCGCGATGCCGCGCACGTGGCGAGCGTCGATCTGGGTCAGCACTTCGATCGCCATTTCAGCGTGTATTCCCGCGCGCAACAGCGAGCGGATTGGCGGTAGTCGTGCATCAAAGCGCACATCGACCACGCTGCCTCGCACCGCCGTGACGACGCCCGAGTTCGGCGCATTCGGAGCTTTTGCCTCGGGCGTTGCTGGCGGGTTGGCGGGGTCGGCTGCTGCGTTCACTGAGTCAAGTGCTCGTAGGCGCGTGCCACAGCATCCCAGCGGCGTCCGAGGTAAGCGCGCTGGCGAAGATCGCAGTCTGGCGGCCGCAGATCCTCGCTGTGCGGATCGACATCGCCACGCTTTCGGCTCTTGGCGCTCACCACTGGACTCCTGTTGCCACCGCGCGAACATCCGTTGGGGATGCAGGCTATGCATGCAGCTTGGGCTCGAAGAATCATCCTGTCGGTTTGCTGGCGCACAGACGTATCGGGGGCTCGACCGCCACGATGCACCTTGGTCCCGCCACGGAGATTCGCCCTTGAACGGTATCCAAAGCGCGGTGATCGCCTGCAACCGCGTCGGTCAGCGCGGCCCGCTGCTCCTGCGCCGGCGGTACCTGCCGCAGCCGCTGAATTCATTCGATCACACAGGCTTACGCAACCGCAGCAGCGGCGTTTCGGCCCGCATCATGAGGATCGCCGCAAGGATCGACGCCACGTGCAGAAAGCAGCGTCGGGCGGCGGAAGCCAAGCCGGGGGCATGCGAATGAAGACCAGCCCGCTTGCCGGAAGGCCGGCGGCGCTGGGCGCGCTCGTCAACGTGCCCAAGCTGGTAACGGCCTACTACAGCGAGACTCCGGACGCCGATGTGGCATCCGAGCGGGTGGTCTTTGGTACTTCGGGACATCGCGGCTCCTCGCTGGAAAGAAGCTTCAACGAGCAACATGTGCTCGCCATCTGCCAGGCCATCTGCCACCACCGCTCGCGGCACGCGATCGATGGCCCGCTTTTTCTGGGCATGGATACCCATGCGCTATCGTTGCCCGCGCTGACCAGCGCGCTCGAGGTGCTCGCTGCGAACAACGTCCACGTAATGCTTGCCGAGGGCGACGAGTACACGCCAACACCCGCGATTTCCCACGCGATCCTCGCCCACAACCACGCCCGCACGACCGGACTTGCCGATGGCATTGTCATCACGCCCTCGCACAATCCACCTCACGATGGCGGTCTGAAGTACAACCCGCCGCACGGCGGAGCGGCCGAGACCAGCATCACCGACTGGATTCAGGCCTGCGCCAATCAGCTCCTGAAGGCCGAGCTGGCAGGCGTCAAGCGGGTCACGTGGCAGCAGGCGATCGCCGCCCCGACCACCCATCGGCACGACTATCTCACTGCCTACATTGGCGATCTCGGCAGCGTGATCGACATGCAGGCGATTGCCGGCTCGAAGATCCGCCTTGGGGTCGATCCACTGGGCGGTGCCGGCGTCAACTATTGGAGCCGTATTGCCGAGCACTATCGCCTCGACCTGACGGTTGTGAACGACGCAGTTGATCCGACCTTTCGCTTCATGTCATTGGACTGGGACGGACAGATCCGCATGGACCCTTCGTCGCCCTTTGCGATGCAGCGGCTGATTGGACTCAAAGAGCGCTTCGACATTGCGTTCGCCTGCGAT
>JBBQQV010000378.1:0-3640 GCA_038215505.1 Lysobacterales bacterium | reverse complement strand
TCGCCAAACAGGCCGATGCCAAGGCGACCGTTCCACTGCACGTTGTCGCGCTCGGGGTCGAGATCAAGGCTCAAAAACACGGTGTCGCCGGCATTGGCGGTAAAGCTGAACCAGTCTTGCTCGGTGGCAAGCGCGGGGTCACGTGCGCCCCGCATCCAACCGCCCGCCAAAACGTTGGCTGCGACGTTGCTGTCATTGGGCTCTACTTCCGCCGTCGGCGCGCCTGTGCGGCGCTGCACGTAGAGGTCATAGGGGCGAAGTTGATTGGTGGCGCTGAAATGATTGACTTGGAAATAATAGATGCCAGTGGCCGTCAATGTGGCACCAGCAATGCTGGAGCTAAAGCCGCCGAACGAACCGTCATCATCGTCAAACTCAACTAGAGTGGTGCCGTCGCTGGCAAACAAGCGCAGCTGACTGTCGCTACTGCCATTGGCGCTGGCGCTGGTCATCACTGCGGCATAAATGCGGTCGCCGGCG
Organism: Lysobacterales bacterium; assembly: GCA_038215505.1. Taxonomy (GTDB): domain Bacteria; phylum Pseudomonadota; class Gammaproteobacteria; order Xanthomonadales; family Xanthomonadaceae; genus JANNWF01. Next base: position 3,160 of record JBBQQV010000378.1, on the reverse strand, counting down.
GTGCCAGTGAAGCTGAAGTAATCGACATCGCCGTTGGCAAACACATTGCCGGTGATGCGGGTGAAACCGCCTGCGCTCAACGTCAACGCGTTCGCTGTCGCCGGCGTTGCATTGGGCTCGACTTCACGCGGCAGGCGGGGATCCAGATTGAACAGCGGCGTCAGCGACGCGGCGACCGGCCCTGCTGCTGAAGGTCTGTTCTCGCCCGCATTCAAAAATGGCGCAACGCCCTTGATCTCCGTGGCATCGATGCTTTCTGCAAACTGAAGTTCGCCGCCTGCGGTTTTCACCCCAGGAGCGGCAAGGCCCGCCACCGTAGTGAGCACGAACAACAGCAAACCGCTGGCGATCTGCGACGCACGGCGGCGCGCTAGCGCCTCCGAATAACTAAGGTGGGCGACACGCATAAGTTGATCCCGGTAAGCCGGCAGACCCCCTGCCGATACGGCAGCATAATGCAAAGGGTGGCGGGTTGTTTTGCGGCGCTCCCATGCGGCTGTTGTCGGGCCGCCTGCAAAGTGCAAAGGCGGTGCCGCAGGAGCAGCGCCCTTCGCAGAGCGTGACGCCCAAAAAAGGAGGGCCGCGGTCCTGCGCGGCTGCTATTGGGTGGATTGCAAAGTGCACCAGCGGCGGCGCGGGTGCGGCACCCCAAAAAACTCCTGCAGCAACTGCGCAGTGTCAGAAAGAAAACGCATTGGAACGCCAACTCAATCCAAATTCGGCGGCGGCGACCCAGCTGATGGCCGCGGCCTAAACGCCACTACATTGGTGCGACCGTCGGCCTCCGACGTCGCCGCGTCACGTTGCCAAAGCACGGGCACATCGCGCGGCCGATCCAGCTCCAACACCGAGCGATCCTGTGCCGCCAAGCCATCTTCCAATGGCGAGATGCTGTCGTCTTCATCTTCCCAGCTGTAGCGCTTGCGCAGCACGGCGGGATCGCGAGCATGCCAGAGGATCGACGCCAGTACGCCAGAGATGGCACCAAACAAATGCGCTTCCCACGAGATCGACGGGTCGCCCGGCAACACGCTGAGCAACATACCGCCATACATGAAGAAGGCAATCATCGATGTTGCGACGGCGGGTCGGTCACGCCGCAGCAAACCTTGCACGAACAGGTAAAACATCAATCCATGCGCCAAGCCGCTGGCGCCGATGTGCAGCGAAGGCCGCCCAAATAGCCAGGTGCCGAGGCCGGAAAGCAACCAGATCAATGCCACCGCCCGCAGCGCACTGCGCGGATACACCGCCAAGGCCAAGGTGCCCAACACCAGCAATGGCAAGGTATTGGAAATCAGATGGGCGGGCGAGCCATGCAGCAATGGCGCGGTGAGAATGCCAACCAGACCCAGTGCATCACCCGGACGCAGCCCCAGGCCGGCCAGCGACTGATCCAGCCACACCTCAATCATCTTGATCCACCATAACAAGGCGACCAGGGCAAAGCTCGCCAGCGCGGCGCGGCGCACGCGTGCCCGCTCGCGCGCCGCGTGCTCCAGCGGATCGACCGCGTCTGCAGGGACAGGTATTTGCATCCAACAAAGCTGGGGATTCCCCACGCCGGCCACAAGGGCGAGTGTTTGTCAGCTATCGCAGCCCCGCGCCAAGCGCTTATGAGCAGCGCCACACGAAAATCGGGCAGCCACTTTCAGGCATGCTTCACCCTGCACCCCGCAGGGTACGTGCGCCCCCTGTTATTTCATTCAACGATCAGCAATGACCGAATCTGTCGCCGTGCGCTTTGAGCGCGTCACTTTGAAGCGCGGACATCGCACCATATTGAGCGATGCCTCGGTCGATTTTCGACAGGGATCGGTGACCGCCGTGCTCGGTCCAAGCGGCGCTGGCAAGTCGACCTTGCTGTTTGCCATCGCTGGCGAGTTGGCACCGTCCGCAGGCAGGCTGCAGGTGCTCGATGAAGCGATGCCGCAGCCAAGCGTGCGCTCACTGTTTGCGCTGCGTCGCAAGATGGGCGTGCTGCTGCAAGGCAACGGCTTGCTGACCGACTTGACCGCGTTTGAGAACGTCGCCCTGCCACTGCGGACCCACACCAACCTGCCTGAGCCAATCCTGCGCGAGTTGGTCTGGATGAAGCTCAACGCGGTCGGCTTGGGTGAGGCCGGCGACTTGTTGCCGCAGGAGTTGTCAGGCGGCATGGCGCGGCGCGTGGCTTTGGCCCGAGCGTTGGTGCTGGATCCGCCGCTGATGCTGTATGACGAGCCGTTGACCGGGCTCGATCCGATTGCCTGCGGCGTGATTCTGGACTTGATTCGTCGTCTGAATGACACGCTTGGCTTGACCAGCATCGTGGTTACCCATCACGTGCTGGAGACGTTGCCGCACGCTGACCGCGCCGTCGTAATCGCCAATCAGGGCATTGCTTTTGATGGCACGCCCGCTGAGCTCACCCGCACGGCCGACCCGCTGTTGCGGCAGTTCTTGGATGGCGAACCGGACGGTCCGATCGGCTTTGACTACCGCCACCAAAGCAAGGCGGTCGCACATGCGTGAGAGCATCCAATCGATAGGCCAGATTGGCCTGTTTCTGGTCCGCATCCTGCTGTCACTGCGTTTCAGCCGCGAGCAATTGGCTGATATCGCTCGGCAGATTTATTCGGTAGGCGCGCGCTCGTTACCGATCATTGCAGTCGGCGGATTGTTCGTCGGTCTGGTCATTTCATTGCAGGGCTATCGCGCGCTGGAAACCATCGGTGCTGGCAGCGCCTTGGGAACAGCGGTCGGCATTCCCTTGTATCGCGAACTCGGGCCCGTGCTGGCCGCGATTCTGTTCTGCGGCCGGGCCGGCTCGTCGATAGCAGCGGAGTTGGGTCTGATGCGGGCGACCGATCAGATCATGGCGCTGTCGATGATGGCGATTGATCCGGTGGGCAAAGTGGTGGCGCCGCGCTTTGTCGCCGGGGTCATCAGCGTGCCGCTGCTCACCGCCGTGTTCTGTGCGTTCGCAATTTTCGGCGCTTATTTGCAAGCGGTGTGGGTACTGCATATCGACAGCGGCTTCTTTTGGGGCTCGCTGCGCAGCTCGGTGGATCTGGTGCAGGACTTCGGCCAGTGCTTCACCAAGGCCGCATTTTTCGGCGTCGTATCCAGCTTGCTCGCGGTGCACGTCGGCTTTCACAGCGAACCGACCATCGAAGGT
>JBBQQV010000377.1:0-3650 GCA_038215505.1 Lysobacterales bacterium | reverse complement strand
AATCCGGATCGACCGTTCGCGCGCATCGGGCCGTTGCCGAATGTGCAAACGGCGGTGACGCAATTGGATACCGCCGATGCGCGTCTGTTTGCGGCGGTAACCGGCGGATTCAGCTTGAAACTCAATGTGTCCTCACTCGGCCCCAGTCGCGTGCGGGGTCGAACGATGAATGTTGCGTTGTTTTCCAACAACGAGTTCTCGCTTGGGGCCGATCCGCTGTCGTCTTCGCTGTGCGAGCTGACCGAGGTCAATGGTGACTGCGTCGGGTTTTGCGCGGCGTACAGTTGCGCGGTGCCGGAGGTCCGGTTCGGCGAGCCGGGGATGGTCTACCCCTTGGCATGCGCGGGCTCCGTACCCAATCAGCAACTGGCCGTCATTGCGTCCATGAGCAACGGGCCGCAGATCGACCCGGCGGGAAGCAACAACAGTCTCAGTCTAAATGTGGATTGCCCTGTCGACAGCACGTCCTACTAGTCCACAACGGAGATCACTCATGCGCTCATATTTGAAGGTCTTGGTCAGGTTGCTGCTTGGCCTTGGAGGCCTTGTATCTTCAACCGCAATGGCGCAATCGGACTGCGCACCGGCTCCGGGCTACCGCGAGGTCGCCCTGCTTGGCGAGCAGCGCGACTCATTGGCCGGGCAAATGGTGAGTGTCTTGGGTGATATCAACGGCGACGGCATGGAGGACTATGCCGTCGCTGCTCCTGACTACAGCTTTCCGGGGCGGATCAATGCGGGTGTGCTGTATGTGATTTATGGCGATCCGCGACAGCCGGCCACAAGCCTTGGGTTTCTGGGGCCGGTGTCGCAGGATCCTGGCCGTGGATTCGTCATCAAGGGCACAGAAGGAGGCACCGGGCTCGGCAATTTTCAATTTGACGCTCGATTGTCGGCCATGGGCGATCTTGACGGGGACGGCATCGAAGACTTTGCCTTGGGCGAAGGTTTCCGTCTGAGCCCGTCCGGTGTTCGCGCGGGTGCCGTGCATGTGTTCTACGGACGCCGCGCTACCGCAAGTGAGCCCGCCTTCCCACCTCTGATCGACTTGAATCTGGTCGACTCGGGTGTCTACGGTGATCAGCTGCGTGTTCACTACGCGCCTGCAGGCGAAGCATTGACCGATTTCGGCACCAGCGTCGCACCCCTTGGCGACATCAACGGGGATGGCCGCCGTGACTTTGCGATAGGTATGCCCAGTTTCAATCAGCCTCTCCCAAGTGCCGGGCAAGTGTTGGTCTATCTTGGTCAGCCCGGGCGACCCAGCCAGATCACGCCGTATCTGTCTCTGAAAGGCAGTGAAGATGCTGGCATTCTGGGGCGCGGTCTCATTGGCGACTTTGACTTTGATGGCGACGGCAGTAAGGACTTGATGGCCTGCGCTAATGGAGATCCGCAGTTTTTCAGCGATGGTGGGGTGTGCTATCTGCTGTGGGGCGATCAAATCGGCACCTTGGGCAGCGAGTTCTCGCTGGCGCAGCTGAAGCCGGAAAATGGCGGTGATGGCTCCAAAGGCATCGTATTTCGCGGCGGCGAGTCGGGCGTAGGCGCAGGACTGGACAATCGCGTGCTCACCACCGTTGACCTCGATGGCGATGGCCTGCGCGACTTGATTTTCGGCGGCCCTTCCACCCAGCCCGCCGACGCGACCGATCTGGACATGCAGGTGGGTCGCGTCTACGTCGTATTGGGTGGAGAGCCCACGTTTGTGGAGTTATCCTTGGCCAGTTTGGCGGCGGCGCCGCCGGCGGGCTCGGTCCCACGTGGCTTCGTATTGGAGGGGGCCTTGCAGCGGTCCTATCACTTCGGCAACCGCCTCGCCGCCGCAGGTGATGTCAACAATGATGGTGTGGACGACTTGCTGGTATCCGCTCCGGGTGATCGCCGCTGCGGAGGCATCCTGCGGTGCGGCAGCACGTGGGTCATCGCGGGTCGACGCGGCGAAAGAGCCTTTCCGCCTCTGACACGCGTCAGTGAAGCGGTGCTGGCGGGTGGCCTTGGTTACCGGATTGGCCCCACCACCGTCGGCAATTCGGAGCGCTATGGCAGTTCGCTGGTTTCCTTGCGCGACCTAACCGGCGATGGAAAGCCCGAATGGCTGATCGGCGCGCATGTCGCACGTATCGGCGACGGCATCCGCGGCAAGGCCTGTCTCTACCTCAGCGGCAACGGTGCGGTCATCACGCAACCGCCGCCGCTTGCAATTGATGCTGGCGGCTGGCGGCTGTGGGTATTGCTCATTAGCGCTTTGTTGTTGCATGGCATTGTTACCGTCAGGTCTCGCTCTTGAGGCACAAGATCGCTCGCTTTCCCAGCACATCCGCGAGGAATTCGAGAGCCGCAGCTCCGAACCTTGCCCAAACCAGCCGAGCTTCAGGCGGCAGATCGCCACTTCTGGCCCGAACTCAGGCCTCGAACGTCCCTTATCGGGCACGCAATTCGGACATCGAGTCAGTGGCCGCTGATGGCCGAGAGCAGACGCTCACTCCATTGAATCGAAACACGCGTGCACGATCGTCCGCTTCTTTTCTTTTGGCTTGGCGCTTGCACGAAAACGCCATCAGCGAGAACGCGGCACAGTACTCATGTCGCGCGCTCGCAGGCGGGCACCGAAATTCGCGTAACTGATTCTCGAAGGAGGCCAGCAAAGTGTCCGGTGTGTCGGCATCGGCCCGCTAAAGCCAAGTCTTCAGCCAGTCCCACTCGAACCGATAGATTACAGCGCGCTCGGGGCGGCGAACGGTAGAAGCCCGACGCATAAGCCGCTGCTGCGGGCGCTGCGCGAGCAGCGGGGCGTAGCGTGCGGCGGGCGCAAGCTTGCAGTTGCCCATCACACTGCAGTTCGCGATAGGGTGGCGGCCTGAGCGCTGGTTGCGGCGCTCACCGTCGGACGACGTGTCGCAACATCGCGACTGGGTTACTTGTTGCATGGTGGCCGCTGCGGCCGAGGGAGGGTTAGACGTGGGAGTCCGCAAACCGCTGCTATCGGGCATCGATCCACAAGCGCTGGTCGGGCAGCTTTCGGCGGCCAAGGCCGACGCAGTCGAGACCTACCACTGCAGGCTGGTGACGCCTATGTACGGCGGAGGCGTGGCGACGGGGACGGTCGATATGGCCATGCCAATACGGGCCACAGGCATCCGTGGCCAATTGCGGTTCTGGTGGCGGTTGCTGAATGCGCAGCCCGCTGATGGCGCGCCGGTATCTTCTGAAACCCTGTTCAAACGGGAGCGTTCGATCTGGGGCGGGCTGGGCGACGCCGACTCGCTGGCAGCGAGCATGGTGGTGGTGCGGGTGCGTGGGCTCGGTGCCAGCGAGCCGGTTCCGGCCGCGGAGTACCAATGGCCCGGCGGGACCTTTCCTAGTTATGTCCTGTTCCCGGCGCGGAGCAAGGCAAACCTGGAGGACGACACGAAGCCGCCCAAGTTGTTGCTCGACGCCGGTGCCAGCTGGCAGCTCGAGCTCGGCTTTGGTGACCTGGACTTGGGTCGCCACGCTGAAGTCTGCGAGGCGCTGCGCTGGTGGGCCAGCTTCGGCGGCGTGGGCGGACGAACTCGCCGCGGCTGCGGTGCAGTGGAAGTGCGCGATCAATCAGGCCGCCTGCTCCGGGTGTCGCCCGAAGAGGCAAGTGCTGCCGGGATGCAGCTTCA
>JBBQQV010000376.1:0-3662 GCA_038215505.1 Lysobacterales bacterium | reverse complement strand
CGCCACGCAGTCCGGCCGCGGTGCCGCTGTAGATTTCATTCCGCTGGGCGACGGCTCAGGCGTGCTGTTCACCGGTGTGTTCAGCTATGACGCCGCTGGCAACCCAGTGTGGGTCACCATGCAGCCGATCTTCACTCCGGGCCAGACCTCTGTCGCTAACGTCCAAGTCAACCGCTTTGCCGGCGGTAATTTCGGCAATCCGTTCACTACCCCAACGAGCACCGTCGTGGGTTCAGCGACCGTGACCTTGGCAAGCTGCAGCAGCCTGACGATTGCCCTCGACATGACCGTTGCTTCCGGCCTCGCCGACGTTACCCTCAACCTTAGCCCTGCTCAGGTAAACGCAGGTCTGGCCGGCAGCGCTGTATGCACCGAGCAGGACTTCACCAGCACCTGCCCGACCGGCACGACCGCCTCCGGTGACAACTGCCGCCTGCCGGCGTCGATCACCAATAACCTCATACTGCCGGCTGGCAAGAAGTACATCGTGCAGGGCCGCGTTGATGTCGCGGCTGGCGGCACGCTGACGGTTGCGCCGGGGGTAACGGTCGAGGGATCAGTGGTTCGCGACTCGCCGAACTTCATTTCGGTCAGCCGCGGCGGTCGCATCTACGCTGAAGGCACCGCGACTAGCCCGATTACGTTTACCGGGCCGCAGCCGACACCAGGCTCTTGGGCGGGCATCGTGATTGCTGGCGAATCCATCTGTAACGACTCCACGCCCTCTCAGCGTTGCCAGTTCGAGGCGGTGCCAGACATCACTTATGGCAACGCCACGCCAGTCCTGACCGATAACTCTGGCGTGCTGCGCTATGTCCGCATCCTTTGGGCGGGGCAGCAAATCGCCCCGAACGAAGAGCTGAACTCCCTGACGTTGTTGGCGGTCGGCAGTGGCACGGTGCTTCAGCACGTGCAGGTAGACGGCGGTTTGGACGACGGTTTCGAGATGTTCGGCGGCTCTGTAAACCTGCGCTACGCCGTGTGCTCCAACATGGGCGACGACTGCTTTGACTTTGATCAGGGCTACAACGGCAAGATCCAGTTCGCGCTGAACTGGCAGGGCACCAACTCGGATATTGGTGGCGATTCCAATGGCCTCGAATCTGACAACGATAACCCGGCGAGCGACAAGCAGCCGCGTACTCAGCCGACCGTTTCCAATATGACCTTGGTCGGCTCGGGCACGGTCGGCAATGAAGGCGCACGCATCCGTCGTGGTTCGGGCGGCAACTACAGCAATCTGGTCGTCACTGGCTTCCGTGATCGCTGCTTGAACTTGGACGACGTGCAGACCTTTGCTTTGGCCTCGGCCAGCTTGCAAGGCGCGCAGTTGTCAATCAGCAACTCGTTCATGGGCGGCTGTATTGGCGGCACCTTCGAAGACGTAGCCACCGATCCGTACGCGGTGAGTGCGTTCTACACCATTGCCTCGGCCAACAACGGCTCAGGCGACCCCGCACTGAATTCGGGAGGCTTTCTGCCTTCGGACACTTCGCCGGTGCTGACAGGTGGTCGTTCGCCAAGCGATGCCTTCTTCGTCCCGACCACCTACCGCGGAGCGTTCCGCAGCGCGCGTGACAACTGGACTGCTGGTTGGACGGTGAATATTCCGACCCGCTAAGGGCAGCAGGACGATTGCACATCGCGCAGGTCCAGTCCGGCGCGGTTTGCACGTCAGCAAGTACAAAACGGGTCGGCGGAAACGCCGGCCCGTTTTGCCTTCTGCAGGTTTGGATTTGACGAGTCGCGAAACGCCGCGAATTACACCAAGGCCGCCAGCGTCAAGCGCGAAAACTCGCGGACGACTTCGAGGCCGCTGCTCGGTGGTGTTGCGCCTTCCCCTTTGAAGCGCCCACGCAAGGCGTCGGCGAGGCTGCGTACCTTGGGTCCGTTCTCAGCCTTGGTGGCGGCAAATGTGGCTTCGCCCAGCTCCGAGCAAAACCGGTGCAGTTCAAAGAAATAGCGCACTTGGCCATCGCTCAGGAAACCAACACAAGGCATTGCCGACTCTTCGGCGCGCAAATCGCGGCCGCTGCGCATTTCGCGCTCCTGGCATAAGCGACTGGCGCTCTCGGCCAACCAAGGGAAGGCTTCGGCGACGTTGGCGGTGTCGAGGTCAGAGGCAATTTGGGCCAGTTCAACCGCGCGCTGGATATCGGCGTCATCGCGCCAACCGGGAACCGATTGATCAAGATATGCGCCAATGCGCGGCGCCAATGCACCGCCGGTGGCGGCGACTTCAGCCGTGTTGTAGCTGGCAGGCGTCGCGCCGGGGCGAGCATCAAAGGTCGAGCCCGCGATCATCAACTCAAGATCAAGATACAAGCCACGATCACGCTCACGATCAAAGCCGCACACGTCGAGGATGCGAAATGTCTCGGCAATGCTGGCGGCTTCGTTGTTGCCGACGGGCCGCGCGAAGTCGACCACCTCGCGTTGGCGCAGATCGTGGCAAGTGGCAAACAGTTGCAGCGCGACCCAATCTTCGCCGGCCATCGCTTGCAAGCCGACATGATTCATCAGCCGACCGATGCGGCCATCGAGAATCTCCAACGCGTGATTTTCATTGTGATAGTGATGAAAATCCTCACCCCAACTGCCATGGCGTGAGCCAAAGCGCGCCAAGCTCAAGGTCAGCGCATCCGCGGCTCGGCCAATCATCGGCGCGAGCTTGGAGCCAAACGCCGCCAGCAGCATCGCGTGGCGTTGGGTCAGCAGTTGCACCACATCGGGACGATGCCGAATCAGCACCGCGCGGCCGCTGAATGCGTCCGGCAGCTCCAGCTCTACCGCGTCGGGTCCATAGTTGCTGGTTAGCCGCAGAATCACGTCGACAAACGCTCCGGGGCAGACGGGTGCAGCCCGTGCCGGCGAGTATACGGCGCGCCGCGCGCAGCGCTAGCGGGGCGTGCTCGTCTATAGCCAGCCGCGCGCGGCAAGCGATACCGGCGCGCCATCACCGACCACAAAATGATCCAGTACTCGAACATCGACCAAGGCCAGTGCGTCGCGCAGGCGCAGGGTGATCTGGCGGTCGGCCGTACTCGGTTCGGACACCCCACTCGGGTGGTTGTGGCCAAAGATGACCGCCGCCGCGTTGTGTCCCAAGCAGCGACGCACCACCTCGCGCGGGTGTACTTCGGCGCCATCAATGCTGCCGCGAAACAACTCCTCAAACGCGATCATGCGGTGGCGAGTATCGAGAAACATGCAGGCAAACACCTCATGCGGCTGATCGCGCAAGCGGTGTCGAAACAACGAGCCTGCGTCAGCAGGATCGTGTATCGCACTTCCGCGTTGAAGGGCTTCGCCGATGTGGCGGCTGCCAATCTCCAGCGCAGCCAACAAGCGGCAGGCGGTCGCCGGGCCGATGCCCGGTGCGCGTCCCAACGCTTTCGGGCTCAGAGAGAGCAAGCCACGCAGCGAGCCGAAGCGGGTGAGTAGGGCGCGTCCGCGGGCAACGGCATCCTCGCCGCGACCGCCTGAGCCGATGAAAACCGCCAGCAACTCGGCATCGGAGAGCGCGCTGCTGCCATGTCTCAGAAGTTTTTCCCGAGGACGTTCCTCGGCGGGCCAATCTCGAATGCTCATGGCGTAAAGCATGGTCACAAGCGAAGGCCGCCGCAGTCGGAGCATGCAGGTGCATCGGGTAAGATAAAGAC
>JBBQQV010000375.1:0-3671 GCA_038215505.1 Lysobacterales bacterium | reverse complement strand
CGAGTCGTCAACATAGTGGTCATTTCTTCCAAAAAAATGACGCGATGCTCGATATTTTTTCGGTGACAGCCGAGGTCACTTTTGTCACAGACTTAGTGCTCGTTTTCCGCCGTTTTTCGGGGGCGATGGACAGGGTCGCTGTCACAGGATTTAGCACAGCAGTGTCACAGATCCGTCACTGCCCCTTTTTGGCCCTAAAAAACAAAAGGGCCAGTGACCGTAAGTCACTGACCCTTTTGTCTTTTTATGGCGCGCCCGGAGAGATTCGAACTCCCGACCACCAAGTTCGTAGCCTGGTACTCTATCCAACTGAGCTACGGGCGCGTTGAGCCGCGAATTATGGTCAGCCTCGGTGTGCGCGTCAAGCCCGTGTGCGCAAGACCCTCACACTCGGACCGCCTACTGAGATCGGTGGTCCTTGCTGGAGGAGCGCGAGACATCCAGCATGGGTGCCTCGCCGTCGGAATCTGAGCACCTATGCCCACTCAAGTTTTCAAGAGCCTGCCTGCTGCGCTGGTTCGCCTCGTGCTTCTGGGATTTCTGGTCGGGGTGCTCGCCGCATGTGGCAACGGCGAAGCGCAACGGCAAGCCGCTGCCGCGGCGAAAGCGAGGTCCGACGCGGCCGCCGCTGCTTTGCTGGTTTCGATCAGCGCGGCGGAGGCCGATGGCCGGCCCGATTTGGCAAGAGCTTTTGCCGAAGACCTGCTGAGCAAGCATCCGACTTCGGCCGCTGCGGCGACGATCGCGCCAAGGATTGTGGCGCTACGCACAGCCGCCGATGCCGAGATCGAACTGCGTCGACTGCGGGCACTGTGGACGTATCACGATGTCGATGACACCGAGGCCACCGGCAAAGTCCGCACCGCGTTCCTGTATGCAACCGCTGGCGTCGCTGGTGTGGCCAAAGTAAGACTGGTTCTGCGTCGCCACCATTCGTGGGGGCAGTCGGCATACCTGTTGATCACCGAGGGTGACTTCACCTGCCAGGGCAAGTGCGAGATACAGATGCGCTTGGATGGCGGCGCGCCGGAGCCGGTGCAGATCAGCCGCGCCGAGGGCAACGTGCCGCCTGCCGTATTCATCGACGGCGACGCCGAGTTTCTGACGCAGCTGCAAGCTGCGAAAAAACTCGATCTGACGATCAAGCTTGCGCCTGCCAGGCAAACGACCTTCGAATTTGAGGTCGCCGGCTTTGACGTCAAAAAGTTGGGGCCAGCGGTGAGTGGATCACTGCCTGCTGCAAGTGGCAGCGGCTGACCGCGACTTTCATGTGTAGTGGCCTGGCAACGATTACACCGGCCGGGTCGCGCATCAGGAGTGCAGGCACTGCTGGATCAGATAAGCAACTCCGATGTGATCGGACCCACTGCAGCAGCCCGCTTGCTGCCAGCGACGTTGGCGAGTCCAGCAAATTGGTCGCCGTTGATTGACCTTGGTTCGCGGGCGTGCTAATCACTTAACAGCTTTCTAACCAACTGGAATTCCCCATGATCCTTGCGCTTGCCACGTTCCGCCGCACGCCGCGTAACCGCCTTGCCCTCGCCGTTCTGGTCGGACTTGCAAGCGCCCCCGCTTGGGCGCAATCGACGGCGACCAGGGATGACGACGCCAGTACGCTTGACCTGATTGTGGTGACCGGCACCAAGGTGTCCGATCGCACCGTTGCCGAGTCGACCGCACCGATCGACATCATCACGCCGGAGATTTTGAGAGCGACCGGCACGCCTGACTTGGCGACCGCCCTGTCGCGCGCACTGCCGTCGCTCAACTTTCCGCGCTTGGCAATTTCCGATGGCTCCGACGCGGTGCGCCCGGCGCAGTTGCGCGGGCTGTCGCCTGATCACGTGCTGGTTCTGGTCAATGGCAAGCGGTATCACACCGGTGCCTTGGTCAATGTCAACGGCACCCAGGGCCGTAGCTCGTCACCGGTGGACTTGAACTCCATTCCGGTGTCCGCCATTGCGCGCGTTGAAGTACTGCGCGACGGTGCCTCGGCACAATACGGTTCAGACGCTATTGCCGGGGTCATCAACATCGTCTTAAATGGCGACAATCGCGGCGGCAACGTGAGCGCCCGCTATGGTCAATACAGCGCCGGTGACGGCGAGCAATCGGACGTGCTTGCCGACGCCGGTTTTGCGCTTGGCGGCGATGGTTTCATCCACGTGGCAGCACAGCTGGGGCATCAGGATCAGACCAACCGTGCACGGCCCTTCATTGGCACGCCAACGGCGACCTCGGCACCGCTAGGTCGGGTAGTGCAACGCCAGGGCGATCCTGAAGTCGACGCCTATTCGTTGAGCTACAACGCCGAGTTGCCGGTCAGCGACGCGGTGACTGTTTACTCGAACCTCATCCACACCCGACGCGAAACCCTATCTAACGGTTTCTATCGACCCGCCGGTGATGCCCGCAACATTCCGGCGATTTATCCGAATGGGTTCTTGCCGCAAATCAACAACGACTCCACCGATTACAGCTTTGTCGGCGGGCTGCGTTTTGCCCCAAGCGAGACGACGGACATCGATTTCAGCTACACCTACGGCTCCAACGAGCTGACATTTGACATCCTCAATACGCTGAATCGCAGCCTTGGCCCGACTTCGCCACTGGCCTTCTATGCCGGCAAATTGGAGGTGAATCAAGGCGTGCTGAACATTGACGCCACCACGTTGTTGTCGATCGGCTTGGACTACCCGGCGACGCTCTCCTACGGCGTGGAGTACCGCGAAGATGAGTTCCAGCAATCCCCCGGCGAGCCGCTGTCTTTTGCGCTGGGCACTTTCGCCAACATTCCCGGCGCACAGGTATTTTCTGGTTTCCGGCCATCCGATAGCGGCACCTTCGACCGCGACAATTTGTCGTTTTACGTTGGCCTAGAAGCCGAGTTCACAGAGAAGCTCACCGCCGGAATCGCCGCTCGCTACGAGGACTACAGTGATTTCGGCACGACGACGTCGGGCAAGTTGACCTCGCGCTACGCCTTCACTGACGCGGTGGCGTTACGCGGCACGGTGTCGACGGGCTTTCGCGCGCCCTCGCTCCAGCAGCAGTTCTTTCAGTCCACAGCGACCAATTTCATCGTCACCCCGCAGGGCAACCTGCCGTTCGACATCGTAACCTTCCGGGTCAACAGTCCTGCGGGCATCGCCTTGGGTGCTGAACCGTTGCGACCCGAGGAGTCCACCAACTACAGCTTGGGCTTGGTGTTGCAACCGGCCGATGCGCTTTACATCACCATTGACGCTTACCGCATTGAGCTCGAAGACCGCATCACCTTGTCGGAGAACCTGACCAGCGCGGCGGTGCGCAACTTTCTCAATACCAATGGCTTTCCGGGTGTTGGCGGTGGTCGCTATTTCACCAATGCGATCGACACTACCACCGATGGCGTCGATGTGGTCGGCACCTATCGTTGGGGGCTGGACGCGGGCAATTTCGATTTGACTGTCGGCTACAACCATACTTCGACCGACATTGATCGCGTTGCCCGCAATCCAGCTGCGCTCGCGGCGATCGATCCCAATGCGCTGCGTTTTGGGCGGGTTGAAATCGGTCGCTTCGAGGTCGGCGCGCCCAAGGACAAAGTGCTGCTCGGCGGCGTTTGGCAGACCGGCGACCTGAAGTTTCTGATGAACGCCACCCGCTACGGCGAAATCACCATTCGCAAT
>JBBQQV010000374.1:0-3673 GCA_038215505.1 Lysobacterales bacterium | reverse complement strand
GGCGACTTGTGGGTCGGTACTGCGGCCGGAATTGAGCGCTTCGACCTGGACAGCGGTCGTCGCATCGAAGTGCTGCGTATTGCCAACACGGTGCGCAACGAGAAGCGCGGTGTGCCGCGCTCAATGAGCCTTGCCCTGGATTCGAGCAAGCGCGTGCTGGCTGCGACGGATGACGGTCTGTTTCGCATCGATCCCCTGACCCATCGCAGTGAGCGCATCGGCGCCAGCCAGCTGACCTTGGCGGTGCACCGTGATGCAGCGCAGCGGATCTGGGTCGGCAGCATCGAGGGTCTGATGCAACTCGGTGATGACGACGTATTGCGGCCCGTCGAATTGCATCAGGGCGGCGCGGTTCCTGCGGTACGGCAAATCGTCGCTGACGCTGACGGCCGCCTGTGGCTAGGCCTGTATGCAGGAGGTCTGCTGCGGCTGAACCCGGACAGCGGCGTGGCAAAGCGCTTCGATGCCAACCCAGCGGTTCCCGGCAGCCTGCACGATGCCCAGGTCACCTCGATGATGATCGATGCGGGAGGCTTGCTGTGGGTGGGGGGCGAGGCCTTCGGCTTGGCAACGACACCGACCAGGGGCGCGCGTTTCAGTCTGCTGATCGACCCCACAAACATTGGCGAGAATCCGCCAAGCAACAACTATCGCAGCCTGCTGGAAGCAGAGTCGGGAGTGATCTGGGCCGGCACCAATGCTGGCAGCTTGAAGCGTATTGAACTTGCCAGCGGCCAGGTCGAAGAGTTCATCCAGCCGCTCGCTTCGACACTGGCGCTGGACGATTCTGCAGCGCGTAACTTGCGGATCGTCGGACTGGCGCGCGGACAGGCAAAGAATGTGCTGATCGCCACGGATCGCGGGCTGGTTGATCTGGACCCGACCGGCGGACCATCGCGACGCTTGTCACCCACCGAAGACGGCGCTGCTGGCGCAAACGATGCAAGCAAAGAGCCGCAATACCGCTGCATGCTGCGCGCACGTGATGGCACGCTGTGGGTGGGGACCACCTCGTCGGGATTGTTTGCCTACACGCCCACCAGCGGCGAATGGCGGCGCTTTGGACCCAACCCGGATCTGCCAGACGGTTTAGGCAACAGCACCATCCTCAGCCTGTTTGAGGACGATCAGGCGCGCCTGTGGATTGGCACCTTGGACGGATTGTTTGTGCTCGATCCGCAAACTGGCAGCGCACAACGGCATGCGCACCGACCTGGTGATGCAACCAGTTTGTCGAACAACCTTGTTCGCGCGGTGCTGCAAAGCAAAGACGGTCGGTTATGGGTGGCCAATCACGGTGGCCTTGATCTGGTGATCGATCCGGACGACGTCTCGCGCTTGCGTTTTGCCCATCAGGAGACCGCCGAGGGCGCGTCCATCGCGACCGTTTACAGCGTGCTCGAGGACAACGCGGGCAAGCTGTGGATGAGCAACAACTTGGGGATTATCCGCTTTGATCCGAGCACTAACGCCAGCAGCCACTACGGCATGGCTGACGGCTTGCAAGAGCTGGAATTCAATGGCGGTGCGCAACTCGCCCTGAGCGATGGTCGCCTGCTGTTTGGTGGCATCCAAGGGATCAATTTGTTTGTGCCCGCCGACATCATCGCCAGCGCTTATGCGCCGCCGGTTGTGTTGACCAGCTTGCAGATCGGCGATAGCGGAGCACCCCAGCAATTTCTGCGCGAGCTCAAGCAGATAGATGTGCCGCAGTCGGCGCGACTGCTGCGGCTGCGATTTGCCGCGCTGGACTTCTCCGAACCCGAGGGCACGCGCGTCGAATACCGTTTGGATGGTTTCGACAGCGATTGGGTGCGTCAAGGCAGCGCAGGCGAAGCGACCTATACCAATCTGGATGCGGGCAGCTACACCTTGCGCGTGCGTGGCAGCAACAGTGACGGCGTCTGGAGCCAGCAAGAATTGAGCCTGCCCTTGCGGGTGATTCCGGAATGGTGGAATAGCGGGTCGGCACGCATTGCCTACACCCTGCTTGGCTTGCTCGGCATCGGTTTTGCGTGGCGAATGCAGCGCAGACGGCGCCGATCCGAAGTCACCATGTTGCGGCAGATTGCGCAGCGCGAAGAGCGCCTGAAACTGGCACTGTGGGGCTCAGGCGACGAGTTCTGGGATTGGGACATTCTCTCCAACGTGGTGCATCGGATTGGCGCTGACCAACTGCTTGGACGCGCGATGGAAGAAGACCTGTCCACTGACGATTGGCGCGCTCGCGCCGTGCATCCGGATGATCTCGGCCGTGTGCAAGCCCTGCTGCAAGCGCATATCACCGGGCAGACACCGGCATTCGAATCCGAACATCGGGTACGCAACGCGCGCGGCGACTGGATCTGGGTGCGTTCGCGCGGCAAGGTGGTTGAACGCGACACCCAGAACAACGCCTTGCGCATCGCCGGCACCGCCCGCGACATCACCTATAGCCGCGATGCCGAGCGTGAGCGCCGGATCGCCACCGAAGTGCTCAGCAGCATGTCGGAAGCGGTGGCAGTGGTCGATCTCGAGTTCCGCTTCGTGTCGGTCAACCCGGCGTTCTCGAGGATCACCGGCTATACCGAAGGCGAGGTCCAGGGCAAGCCCAGCAGCTTGCTCGATAGCAATCAGCAGCATGTGGAGTTCTACCACCAGCTTCGCGCCACCGCCGAGCTTGAAGGACACTGGAAGGGCGAGATCTGGCAGCGCCGCAAGGGTGGCGACGAGTTCCTTGGCTGGATCGAGCTCTCCGAAGTCTGCGACAAGCTCGGTGCGCGCACCCACTTTGTTGCGGTGGTCACTGACATCACCGATCAAAAGCGCGCCGAACTCGAACTGCGCTATCTGGCCAACTACGACACCCTCACTGGCCTGCCCAATCGCACCTTGTTGGCGGAACGTCTGGAGCGGGCAGTCGCACGCGCGCGGCGCGCCAACTCACGCGTTGGCGTGCTGTTTCTCGATCTGGATCGGTTCAAGGACATCAACGATTCGATGGGCCACGCGGCCGGTGATCGTCTGTTGAAAGCGGCAGCAGCGCGCCTGCAGGAAACCGTGCGTGAAATCGATACCGTCGCCCGCCTGGGTGGCGATGAATTCACGGTTGTGCTTGAGGACCTGGCGGATGCCGCATCCGCCGAGCACATGGCCGCGCGCATCGTTGCCGCGTTCGAAGCGCCGCTGGAGATCGAAGGCCGCGCCGAGACCAGCATCTCACCCTCGATTGGCGTCGCCCTGTACCCCGACCATGCCGCATCGCCCAACGATCTGCTCAAGTTTGCCGACACCGCGATGTATCGGGCCAAGGATCGCGGCCGCAACACCTGGCAGATGTACACCGAAGCAATGGATGCGGAGACGCGTCGTCGCGCCAGCATGATGGCGGCGTTGCGCAAGGCCCTGGACCGCGGCGAGTTCAGCCTGTTGTTCCAGCCCAAGTTGTCGTTGCAAGAGCGTCGCATCACCGGTGTGGAAGCGCTGTTGCGCTGGCACAGCGATGAGCTTGGGCCTATCAGCCCCGCCGTTTTCATTCCGCTGGCCGAGGAAACCGGCTTGATCGTTGCCATCGGCGAATGGGTGCTGCGGGAAGCCGCCATGACGCTGTCGCGCTGGCGCCGCGCTGGCTTCAACGATCTGGTGATGGCGATCAATATCTCTGTGCTGCAACTGCTGCGCGGGCACTTGCCAG
>JBBQQV010000373.1:0-3682 GCA_038215505.1 Lysobacterales bacterium | reverse complement strand
CCGAGATTGCCGTGGATGATGCTGGCGGTGGAGGGTTCCAAGTAATCGCGACAGACCGACGTGTTGATCAGGATGCCGATGTTCTCGCGCTGAATGCCGGAGGCAGCAATGGCCTTTTGGGCGGCCATGGTGGCGGCGTCGGAGGGTTGCACGGGGCCATCCCAGATGCGTCGCTCGTGAATGCCGGCAACGTCTTCCAGCAGGTTGCCGCGAATCCCCAGCCGATCCAAGGTGGGCTGCAGGCGCGCCATGATGTCGACCGACGACAGCCGGATGGGCGCGTCGATGTGCGATACCGCAGCGATGGCAACGTGCTGAAAAAGCATGAATTGGGTCCAGTATGAGAGGCCGTAACCCTCCGACGGTAACCGGTCCGCCTAGGGGCCGCAAGCAAACCGAAGCCGCCGCATCGCCGTTTTCGTTCGAACATGAACGAGCAAGACCGTTCGGCCGGGCTAGCATATGTGCTGCCACTTCAGCGCGATGCAAGGCTCATGAGCAAAGCCAACCTCGAGTTCGAACCCGACTCCCAAGGCGGCGGAGTCATCCACATCCAACTCAATGATCGAGATGCGCTTGGAAAAAGCGCCAAGTTGGAGGTACAGCTGAAAGCGCATGTCAAAGAGAGCAGGCCGGTGCACGCGAGTCGCATCCTCTATGCGCAAACCATTCAACTGTCCGCAATGCAGATGACCGCGAACATTCCCGCTGGCAGTCTGAATGGGATCTACAGCTATCACGGCAAAGATATCGACGTGCGCCCTGAGCTGCGCCTGGTCATCGACGACGGCATCCTGTTCGACAGTTCGGTGGACCACGCCTGCGATCTGCCGATAGCGGTGCGGCCACGGGTGACCCATGACGCCAGCGACATGATGAACCCGAAGGACGCCTACAACTTCATCGCCAATCTGTCGGCGATTCCGTATCGCAACCGGATGATCACCTTGGCCTTGGCGCTGATCGGCGGCGTGATCGTGATTGGCAACATGCTGATCGGTGTGCACGACCAGTTTGTCAGCGATGCGCAGGTGCTTTTTTATGATCACCGCGGCAGCGACGGCTCCGAGTCGCCGTTCATGAAGGCACTGGCGGGATCGGGTGTGGTGGGTGCCGGTATCTGGGCGGCGATCATGCTCCAGTTGCGCAAATACGTGGCATTTGCATTGAGGCCGCACAGCTCACCGCAGCGTGGTCGGCGCCTGGCGGCGCGTGACCTGATCGACGGTGTCGCGCGAGTCGATTTGCACGACATCACGGTGAAAGTGGTCGCCTGCAATCGCGAGGCCGGCCAATACAAACGTGGCAGCGGCACCAAGGAACGCACGGTCAGCTTCAAGAACGCCACCCGTGCAGTCCTGCTTTATGAGCGCTATATCGCACTGGTGCCAGCCAAGGTGCCGTTGGCGATGTACTTGGAAGGCGAAATCGATTTCGAACCGATGTTTGGCGATCTGTACCCGCCGCTCAATGTCAGTTCAACGCATGGCTTGAGCGTCGCCTGGGAGGTGCAACTGCTGCATCCGAAGTTCGTCGATCACGAACTCGAGGGCGAGGTCGCAGGCTTGCGCTTCGCCGATTTCGTCGCGCCTTGAAAGTGCTTGATGGCTTCGGGCTGGGACAGCGAGCCTTTGAGGGAGCGGCGGAAGCCGCGAAGGAACTTGCGTTGCGAATGGCCCTCGCCGCTTCCGCCGCGCCCACAACAGCCCTCGTTCGGGATGCAGATGATTGATCCGCCCCCTCCGCCTCTCGACGACTATTTGAATCTGCTGACTCAAGCCATCGGCAGCCTGGATCTGATGATCTTCTTCGGCGCCAGTGGCAGTGGCAAGTCGAGTCAACTGGCGTTGCTGCTGGATCAACACCCGGACTTGGTGGGCCGCGCCGTCGCCCATTTCACGCCGGCGGCGGTGAAGCGCGGCACGCTGACAGGCGCGCACGACATCGTCGTTCTTGATGAGCTGCAAACGTGGCGGGATTGCCTGTGTCTTGGCCCGGCATTGCGTCACTCGCGGTTGCTGCTGGTCGCCAGTCATGTGCATCCGCGCCTGCTGATGCCGTGGCGGCTGGGTCGCCGACAGCGCAGCTTTCAGCTGGACCCTTTGGCGGAAAAACTCGCGCGTGACATGCGCCGGCGTGGAGTGAGCTTTACCGCGCGCGGGTTGGCCGATTTTGTCGCCCACTTCGGAGCCAACTACACCGACCTCGACATCGTGCTTGAACACGCCGCCAGCGGCGATCTCGATCATGCCTTGGGATTGTTTCTGCGTGGCAGCGCCATCCGGCATGACTGGATGACCAGCGCGGGGTGCAAACCTGTGCGCAGGTAGAATGCGTCACCCGCGCCGCGTCGCGACTTCACTCGACACCCTCTTCGGAAGCACCCATGTCCACCCTCCGCCACGATTGGACGCGCAAACAAGCGCAAGCCTTGTTTGATCTGCCGTTGACCGAACTGCTATTTCAAGCCGCGAGCGTGCATCGCGCGAATTTTGATCCGCAGCAAGTGCAGGTTTCGACCTTGCTGTCGATCAAGACCGGCGGCTGTCCAGAGGACTGTGGCTACTGCCCGCAAGCGGCGCGTTACCACACCGGGGTGAAGGCGGAAAAGCTGCTGCCGCTGGCGCAGGTGTTGCAGAAGGCGCGGGCCGCCCAAGCCGCCGGCGCAACCCGCTTTTGCATGGGTGCGGCATGGCGCAATCCGAAAGATCGCGACATCGACAAAGTGGCGACGATGGTCCGCGAGGTACGCGCGCTGGGCCTTGAGACCTGCGCCACCTTGGGCATGTTGAGCCCGCCGCAGGCCGACACCTTGAAAGCGGCCGGACTTGACTACTACAACCACAATCTGGACACCGCGCCCGAGTTCTACGGCGAGGTGATCCACACCCGCGAGTATTCGGATCGCCTAGATACGCTGGCCGAGGTACGCCGCGTCGGCATGAAGACCTGCTGCGGTGGCATCGTCGGGATGGGCGAGACGCGGGCGCAACGTGCGGGTCTGCTGCAAACGCTGGCGTGCCTGCCCGAGCATCCGCAATCGGTGCCGATCAATCGATTGGTGCGGGTTGCCGGCACGCCGCTGGCTGAGACCGCTGACCTCGATCCATTCGAGTTCGTGCGCACGATTGCGGTCGCCCGGATCATGCTGCCTGAGTCGATGGTGCGCCTGTCGGCCGGTCGCAGTGAGATGAGCGATGAATTGCAGGCCATGTGCTTTCTCGCTGGAGCCAACTCAATCTTTTACGGCGAGAAGCTGCTGACCACCGGCAATCCGGATGTCGAGCGCGATCAGGCACTTTTCGTGCGGCTGGGCTTGCGGCCGATGGCGCTGTCCAGCGCGCCGCATACGGTGCACGCGCAGGTATCGACGTCTGTCGGCGCGCACATCGAAGCGCAGGTCGAGGCGGCGGCTTAAGCGAAGTCGTGGGTCGTCCGTCTCTGAGTGAGCGACTCGCCCGCCAGCACGCCGAGCGCGAGGCCGCGCATGCGCGTCGGCGCTTGCTTGCCGTCGATCAGCGTGACGGCGTGTGCCTGTGGCGTGAGGGTCGCTGCTTGCTCGACTTCGCCAGCAACGACTATCTCGGTCTGGCACAGCACCCGGCCGTGATCGCGGCGCTGTGCGAAGCCGCCAATGCGCATGGGTTTGGCAGCACGGCGGCGCATCTGGTCAGCGGTCACC
>JBBQQV010000372.1:0-3693 GCA_038215505.1 Lysobacterales bacterium | reverse complement strand
CCGCTCGGTGGCTCGCTTCGCGAGACGCCTTCGCATCCGCTCGGTCGCTCGCTTCGCGAGACGCCTGCGCATTCGCTCGGTTGTCGCCGCAATGAGCCCACCATTCCGGCTCCGCATGCCTTGCGCTTGCCGCAAAGCCGCTGCGTGATGATCCGAGCCCCGCCATGAAATGTTCGAGACCCTTACACTCCGCCCCATGCCTGCCTTTGAGTACCAAGCTTTAGACGCTGACGGCCGCACCCAGACTGGGGTGATGCAGGCCGATACGCCGCGTGCGGCACGAGGAAGCTTGCGCGAGCGCGGCTTGAACCCTCTTTCCGTGCAGGCGGTGCGTGAGGGGGCCGCTCGCAGTGGTGGCTTCGGCAGTGGCTTCGGCGGTGGCTTGGGTAGCGCGCAGCTGGCGCTGTTTGCCCGCCAGCTGGCGACCTTGGTGGGCAGCGGCCTGCCGATTGACGAGTCGCTGGCGGCATTGGCCGAGGGCAGCGAAGGCCGCATGCGCGCGCTGGTGGTGGCGCTACGTTCACGCGTCATGGAAGGCAGCGCGTTGGCGGCGGCGCTGGCCGAGCACCCACAGGCGTTTCCGGCGTTGTTCCGCACCTCGATTGCGGCCGGCGAGTCAGCTGGTCGGCTGGATCAAGTCCTGCGCCGCTTGGCCGATTACGCCGAATCTCGGGATGCCTTGCGGCAGCGCGTTTTGCTGGCGTTGACCTATCCGATCCTGCTCAGCATGGTGGCCTTGGCGGTGGTGACCGGATTGATGATTTACGTGGTGCCCCAGGTCACCGGCGTGTTTGCCCAGTTCGGCAAAACGCTGCCGCTGGCGACGCGCATCTTGATTGCGATCTCCGACACCCTGCGGGATTACGGTGGTTGGATCTTGCTGGCGACCTTGCTGCTTGGCGTGACCGGCTTTTTGGCCTTCCGGCGGCCGCTGCTGCGAGAGCGCTTTCAAGCCGGCTTGCTGCGCCTGCCCCTGATCGGACGGCTACTGCGCGCGGTGGATACCAGCCGTTTTGCACGCACTCTGTCGCTGCTCACCTCCAGTGCAGTACCGCTGTTGGAGGCGATCAGCATCGCTGCCAATGTGGTCCAGATTGAGCCGCTCAAGCGCGCACTCAATCAGGTGGCTCAACGGGTGCGCGAAGGCCGCGGCTTTGCCCGCTCGCTCGCCGAAACCAAGCAGTTCCCGCCGATCGCGGTGCGCCTGATCCAAAGCGGCGAGATTTCCGGACGCTTGGACGCCATGCTTGCTGAAGCGGCCGACCATCAAGAGCGCGAGCTTGATGCGGCGCTGGGGATGAGCATGGCGGCATTGGGGCCGGCGGTCATCTTGCTGATCGGTGGCGTCGTACTGTTTATTGTGTTGGCCATCCTGCTGCCCATTTTTGACTTGAACAGCCTGATCAAATGAATCCACACGCAGCCTCCGCTGGTCTCAACACTTGCCTGCGGAACAGCGACCGATGACTCTGCTCAGCTTTGAAGGCGTCGGCAAGCGGTATCCGGGTGGCATGTGCGGACTGGACGACGTCTCGTTCTCAATCGAAGCCGGCGAGATGGCCTTTGTCACCGGCCATTCTGGTGCTGGCAAAAGTACATTGCTGCGGCTTATTCATATGAGTGACCGCCCAAGTAGCGGGCGTGTATTGTTCGATGGCCGCGATCTGGCGCCCCTACGCGGCGGCGAGGTGGCGCGTCACCGCCGACGCTTGGGCGTGGTATTCCAAGATCATCGTCTGCTGACGGATCGCAGTGTTTTCGACAATGTCGCCTTGCCACTGCTGATCGCAGGCCTGCGCCGTGCCGAGATCGCGCCGAGGGTGCGTGAAGTACTGCTTCCACTAGGCTTGGCCGAGCGCGAAGGCGACTTCCCGATCATGCTGTCCACTGGCGAACAGCAGCGCGTTGGCATCGCTCGGGCGCTGGTTTCGAAACCTGACTTGTTGGTTGCCGATGAGCCGACCGGCAATCTCGATCCGCAGCTTGCCGAAGAAGTGATGACCCTGTTCTCGACCCTGCCCAGCCGCGGCACGGCGGTGCTGGTAGCCAGTCACGATTTGCATCTGGTGAGGAAGATGCGCCGGCGGGTTTTGGTGCTCGATCACGGCAAGTTAATCGATGACATCCGAATCGATGACATCCGAATCGACGACATCCGGGTTGACGAAACTCGGGTTGCCGAAATCCGGGCGGAGGAAGTCGCCGAATGACCGCTGCAACGACCCCATCGCCGACGGTGCCGCGTTTGACCGCTTGGCTCGACGCGCATGCCATGAGTCTGAACGCCAGCCTGCGCCGACTCGCCAAACGACCGGCCGCCACCGCGATGACGGTCGCTGTGATGGGCGTGGCGATGGCATTGCCATTGTGTCTGGCGATGGTACTGGGCGAGTTGCAGCGGTTTTCCGGCTCGCTGCGCGAGTCGCGCGAAGTGGCCGTTTTCCTCACCACAGACACTGCCGCAGACGCGGTGCATGCTTGGGCACAACGCTGGAGCGTGGACCCGGCAGTTGCCGCCATCGTCCTGCGCTCGCCCGAGGACGGCTTGAACGAGCTACGCGAACTGGACGCGCTGGGCGGAACGCTGGATGTTTTGGACTACAATCCCCTGCCATTCGTAGCGCTGGTCGAACCAGCTGCTGATGCTGACGATGCGGCACTTGCCGAGCGCTTGCGCGCCCTGCCTGAGGTCGACTTTGTTCAACACGATGCAGAGTGGCGACGACGCTTGGGGGCGTGGCTGACGCTGGGTCAGCGTGTTACCGCAGTGGCAGCGATGCTGCTGGGGTTGGGAGTACTGCTGGTGGTAGGGAACACAGTGCGACTCGACATTCAGGATCGCGCGGCTGAAATCGCCACGGTTCGCCTGCTGGGCGCCTCGAGTGGCTTCATCCGCCGGCCATTCGTTTATCTGGGCGCTTGCTACGGCGCTCTGGCCGGGTTGCTCGCCATCGCTATCGCTGCGGTTTTGCAACGTGCGCTGGCCACGCCAGTGGCTGACCTGGTCGCCGAATATGCCGGAAGTTTCAGCGCCGCCGGGATCGGGTTCAGCAATGTGTTGGCGACTGTTTTGGTCGCAGTCGCCCTGGGTTGGTTGGGCGCTTGGCTGGCGGTCGGCCACCATCTGCGTTTGGCGGCGAGCATGGAGAGATCAGAATGAGCGCGCCGACGATTACCCGCCACGTCACTTCCGACACGCCGCGGGTGATGGTGGTCGACGGCTCGAAAGTCGTCCGCCGCCTGATCGAACAATTGTTGATCAAGGATGTACCGGGTGTCACCGTGCTGTCCTGCGAAAGCGGCGCGGAGGCCAAGCAGGTATTGCAGGACGGCGTGGTGGATCTGGTGACGATGGCGCTGCGATTGCCAGACATGGACGGCATGGAACTCGCCCACTACATCCGTGAGCACGCACCCCAAGCCTACATCCCGATTATCGCCGTCTCTGGTGACGTTCAAGAGCGTCTGGTGCAGCGTAGTTTCACCGACGACATCACAGACTATTTCGACAAATCACTGGGCTTTGGCGCGCTGTCGGCATTCATTCGCGGCTACATCCGCCCCGACACCAGCGGTGGCGGCGAAGTCCTGTACGTGGAAGACAGCCGCGTAGTGGCGATGGCGACACGCCGGATGATGGAAAAGCACGGCTTGACGGTCATCCACGTCAGCAGCGTTGAAGATGGGCTGGCC
>JBBQQV010000371.1:0-3694 GCA_038215505.1 Lysobacterales bacterium | reverse complement strand
GAGTTTGAAGTGTGATCCTGCGCGCACTCGTGTTGGGCATGGCGCTGCTGGGCGCGGGTGCAGCCGTCGGCCAAGATGCCAGTGCTGCGCGTGAGGCCGAAAAGCAGGCGGCGCAGGCGAAGTTGGAAAAGCTGCGTGAGGACATCGCGCTGGTTACCCAGGAAAAGACTGAGCTTGGCGGCGAACGCGACAGCGCCGCAGCGGAGCTGCGCGCGGCGGACCGCAAGATCAGCGAGGCCAGCGCGACCTTGCGCAGCCTCGATGCCGACTTGGTCGCGCAGGTGGAACAACTCGCCAACGTGCAAGCGGAAGCCGCTGAGTTGTCCACGCGTCTCGATGCACAGCGCGAATCGCTGGCGCAATTGCTGCGTGCGCTGCACGCGCAGGGGCGGCACGCACCGCTCAAGTTGCTGTTGGCGCAAGACCGCGTCGATGCACTTGGCCGCACCTTGGGTTATCTCGGCTATTTCCGCCGCGCCCGGGTCTCCCGAATCGAGTCGCTGCTCAGCGATTTGGCGGCGCTGGAACAGGCGCGCGCGGCGGTGCAGACCCAGCAGTCCGTGCTGGCCGCGGCGCGCGAGCAGCAGCAATCTGCATTGACCGAGCTTGACGCCGAGCGCGCCGCCCGCCGTGTGCTGCTGGCGGATATCGAGAAGCGCTACAAGGACAGCGGCTCCAAACTGGCTGCCCTTGGTCGCGATGAGGCAGCGCTATTGGCGCTGCTCACGCGCTTACAGGACATTTTTGGCGATATCCCGCAGCAGCTGGAAGGCGCAGCGCCGTTTTCGACGATGGCTGGGCGCTTACCGTGGCCGCTCGCCGGTGGGCTACTGACTGGATTCGGCAGACCCAGCGGCGACGGCCGCGTCAGCAACGGCTGGCTGATCGAAGCCAAAGCCGGTGCCGAAGTGCGCGCAGTGGCGCATGGGCGCATCGCATTTGCCGACTGGCTGAAAGGCTTTGGTCTGATCGCGATCATCGACCACGGCGATGGCTATATGAGTCTGTATGCCAGCACCGACGCGTTGTTACGCGCGGCCGGCGATTGGGTCGAGGCCGGCGAAGTGGTGGCGCTGGCGGGCACTTCGGGTGGGCAAACGGCCGCTGGCCTGTACTTCGAGCTTCGCCACAAAGGCAAGCCGGTCGATCCGGCGCGCTGGTTGCAGCGCAGATAAGCGCACGCCATCCGCAATATTCACTGCGCGGCAAGGGCCGTCATCTCTATAATTGCTGCATGCGCACACATCTTTTGGGTTTGCTTTTCATTCTGGCGGCCACCGACGCTGCTCTTGCTCAAGACGACGTCGCGGTGCCCACCGAGGACATCGGTCTGGTCGAAGTTGCCGAAGGCGAGCGCGTGAGTCTCGATGAAATTCGCCGTTTCGTCGCCGTATTCCGTGCGGTCAAGCAGGCCTATGTGGATCCGGTAGACGATGCGACCTTGATGCAATCGGCGATTCGCGGCCTGTTGGCCGATCTCGATCCGCACAGCGGCTATCTCGATTCTGACGCCAGCCGCGATTTGACCGAGCTCAGCAGTGGCGCCTACGACGGCCTTGGCTTGGAAGTGGCGCAGCGTCCTGACCGCACGCTCATCGTGGTGGCACCCATCGACGAAACTCCGGCTGCACGGGCGGGCATTCGTTCGGGCGACATCATTACCGAGATCGATGGTGAACAAATTACCGCCAGCAACATCGACGCGGCGGTGGAATCGCTGCGTGGCGAGCCGGGCAGCGAGATCCGCTTGGTAATCATGCGTGAGGGTGAAGCTGAGCCGCTGTCAATGACCCTGGTGCGCGAGACCATCCGTGTCGGCAGCGTGCGCACTTCGCTGTTGGCGCCAGGCTTCGGCTATCTGCGGATCAGCCATTTCCAAAGCGACACTGGCCGTGAAACCGCCACCAAGCTGGCCACTATCAACACCAAAGCGGCACCGTTGAAAGGCTTGGTGCTGGATCTGCGCAGCAATCCCGGTGGACTCTTGAATGCCGCGATCGAAGCCGCTGATGTGTTTCTCGACAGCGGCACCATCGTTTCGACCCGCGGTCGTTTGCCCTATTCCAACAGCGCGTTCAAAGCCAAGCGCGGCGATGCACTAAAGGGCGCACCGATCATCATCTTGGCCGACAGCGGCACCGCCTCGGCGGCCGAAGTGTTGGCGGGGGCGCTGCAAGACCATCGGCGTGCGCTGATTATGGGCAGCTCGAGCTTCGGCAAAGGCTCGGTGCAGACGGTGCTGCCACTCGACAATGGCGATGCGCTGAAGCTCACCACCGCGCGTTATTTCACGCCCAATGATCGCTCCATTCAGGCCAGTGGCCTGGTGCCCGACATTCGCGTAGCCGATGATGAGGTGGTCCGCAGCTCCAGCGCTGGTCGCACACCCGAAATGCGCGAGCGTGACTTGCCGGGCCATCTCAGCGCAGGCGAAACCGCGGTTGACGCGAGCGAAGCCGCCGAGCCTCCCATCAACGATCTGGTGCTCCGCGAAGCGCTTACGTTACTCAAAGGGTTGGCATTATTCGGTGCGGGAAAAGCACGCTGAGCGCTCGCCGCTGCTCAGCTTTGGCATCGAAGGCCAAGCTCATTTCCGCGCGATAGATTTCCAGCAACCGTCATTCTGGCGAATGCCAGCGACCACTGAAAGTGCAGCCATGCGATGCGTCAAGCGGCGGGCATCCTGCTGTTGACGGCGAAGCAGATCGCTAAACAATTGCCATCCGGGTTACCTACTTGAACATGCCCGGCAGGTTTCGATGCCAACGCGCTCGCGGATCGGTGTTTTGCCCTGCGGAACCATTCTTGGGCGAGGTGTCGGCGGGAACAGTGCTATTGGATTTGTGCCGATGATTCACGGTTGTCGCAGCTTCTGAACCCGCAGATGCTTCGGTGGGCACTTGTTTGTTGCTCGCACTGCA
Source organism: Lysobacterales bacterium (assembly GCA_038215505.1). Taxonomy (GTDB): domain Bacteria; phylum Pseudomonadota; class Gammaproteobacteria; order Xanthomonadales; family Xanthomonadaceae; genus JANNWF01. The sequence goes on along the minus strand of JBBQQV010000371.1, from coordinate 773 downwards.
AGCGGCATCAGCATCGCTGACTCCGTTCAGGCCCAGCGAAAACATAACGGCGCAAACGAATGACAACCCGACAGGCATGCTCTTTCTCGATGGGGGCACGACGCCAACAATCCTCGGCAGGCTGCAAGTTTACGTCGCCAGAATTCCGCCACCGCGCGGCCTGGCTTCGTCTCGGCGTGGGTGCTGATCGCTTGATCGCATCCGTCGGTTGAATGGGTGTTCACGTTGCGGTGCAGCAATGCTTACGCGGGGTGCTCTGGCAGACTGCGGTGATGGTCGCCGTCTTGCATCCCCACCCACTGCGCAGCGAATGGCGAGTCACCGCGCCGGCATTGCGGCGTGCATTGATCGCCGGCATGCGACGGGTCATTTCGCGGCGCGATCTGCTGAACAAGATAAATGTGTTTCCGGTACCCGACGGTGACACCGGCAGCAACCTGGCGTTTACCTTGGGCAGTGTCTTGAGCGGCAGTTTGAGTCGGCGAGCACACTCAACTGGTGCCTTGCTGCGCAACGTCGCCGACGACGCGATTGACGGCGCACGCGGCAATTCAGGAGCCATCCTTGCGCAGTTCTTGCAGGGCGTCAGCGAAGTCGTTGGTTTGCATCACGTACTGACCCCACACAGCATCGCAGCGGCGGCGCGGGCGGGCTCGGATCAAGCGCATGGAGCGCTGGCGCAGCCTCGCGAAGGCACCATTCTCAGTGTCATTCGAGCCTTTGCCGATGGCTTGGCGAATTCTCTGGGAGCTGCGCGCGGGGACATACGTGGT
>JBBQQV010000370.1:0-3695 GCA_038215505.1 Lysobacterales bacterium | reverse complement strand
GGTGTGCATGTGGTCAATGCCCGAGTCGATCACGCCCACACCGATAGCGGCGCCACGAAGATTCAAATCGGGTGCGACGGTGCCCCAAAAGGTGCGCGCGCCGGTGAAATCAATTGAGCTGACCGCGTGCGTTTCATGGGTCGCCAGCAGGCTGACACTCTTGACGCCGGGAATGGTGCGGAGGCCGGCGATGGCCGACTGTGGCACGCGCACCGCGATGCCATTCTCAGCAAAGCGGGCATTGAACAGAATGTGGGCGTCAAAGCGGTTGACCAGCGCTTGGATCACGGCCTGCTGGCTTACCTGCAACTGCTGGCTGCGCAACATTGCCGAGTCGGCGGCTTGGCGTTCGGCGGCTGCCTTGAGGTCATCCGGACTGCCGGCGAACAGGAATCGGTTGGACGCGACAAAACGATCACGCTCGGCGACGAACACACTGGCAGCCGGCTCATCAATGAGCTGCACGAAAACGCTGATGCGTTCTTGCAGCGCTTGATCGGCGTCAACCGAGACTTCTTCGACACGCGGTGAGGTAGTGGCAGTCTGGGTAGACGCGATAACCGGCGTGGCGTTCAGTCCGGCTCCGAAAATGATGGTGGCGATAGCCAGCGAAAGGGGCGTACGGGAAGATTTCATGGGCGATCTCGACAAAAAAAGAAGCAATGGAGGAAGGCCTGCAGCAGGCGGTGCCGCGCAACTGCGCAGCCGGTAGCCGGTCAAGTGTACGAAAGGTGGGCGTTACTGTCGCGTGCAATGCAGCATTGGCGGCTACCGGTAGTGCAAGCGGAACCCATCCAAGCAAGGTCACGCCTTGCTATCCTGCGCAATCTTTTTGCAATGCAGCATTCAACGCCATGATCGAGACCAACCCGATCTTCGCGCACATCGCCGACCTGCGTGGTCGTCTCGATGCGCTGCGGAGGTATCTTTGACTTCGACCGCCAAGTAGAACGACTGGAAGAAGTCGGCCGCGAACTGGAAGTCCCCACCATCTGGAATGTGCCCGAGCGCGCGCAAGCCTTGGGCCGCGAGCGATCCGCGCTGGAAAAGGTGGTGCTGGGCATCACCCGCATCAGCGATGGTCTTGATGGCGCGTCCGACTTGCTTGAGCTTGCTGCAGAAGAAGCCGACGAAGACACCATGCAGGCCGTCATCAAGGACATCGGCACATTCGAGCGCGATGTTGCTGCGCTTGAGTTTCGGCGCATGTTCTCTGGTGAGATGGACACCTGCAGCGCCTTTGTCGATATCCAGGCGGGTGCCGGCGGCACCGAGGCGCAGGACTGGGCGGAGATGCTGCTGCGGATGTATCTGCGCTGGTGCGAGTCGCGCGGCTGGAAGACCGAGTTGATGGAGGCCAGCGCCGGTGATGTCGCAGGCATCAAGTCAGCGACGTTTCGTGTCGAAGGCGAATATGCCTATGGCTGGCTGAAGACCGAAACCGGCGTCCACCGGCTGGTGCGCAAGTCGCCGTTTGATTCCGACAACCGTCGCCACACCAGCTTTACGTCGTTGTTCGTGAGTCCGGAAGTCGATGATTCCATCCAGATCGACATCAACCCGGCTGACCTGAGAACCGACGTATACCGCTCGTCGGGTGCTGGCGGCCAGCACGTCAACAAGACCGAGTCCGCCGTGCGCATCACCCATGTACCGACCAACACCGTGGTCGCCTGCCAAACCGAGCGCAGCCAGCATGCCAATCGCGACCGTGCGATGAAGATGTTGGCGGCGAAGTTGTACGAACTTGAGATCCAGAAGCGCAACGCGGTTCGTGACGCGGTGGAGGCCACCAAGTCGGACATTGGCTGGGGCAGCCAGATTCGCAACTACGTGCTCGATCAGAGCCGGATCAAGGACCTGCGCACAGGCGTTGAGCGCACAGATACGCAAAAAGTACTCGACGGCGATCTCGATGAGTTTGTCGAAGCGGCGCTCAAATCCGGCTTGGAAGCGGGTTCAAAGCGCAGCGATGTCAATTGATCCGGCTGCTTGCTCACCTTAAGTAAGGCATTCATGCAATGAGCGACGAAGAAAATCACCTGATCGCCGAGCGCCGCAACAAGCTCAACGCACTGCGGCAGACGGGGTTGGCGTTTCCTAACGATTTCTTGCGCATCGATTACGCCGGCGACTTGCAGACCGAGTACGCCGATGTCGAAGTGTGGACTGCCGAGGCGCTGGCGGCGAGCGGGCGCCGCCTTGCCTTGGGTGGCCGTTTGATGGCCAAGCGCGTGATGGGCAAGGCCAGCTTTGCGCAATTGCAGGACATGACCGGTCGCATTCAGCTGTACTTGCAAGGCAGCTCTTTGGGCGCGTCCTACGATGCTTTCAAGCACTGGGACATCGGCGACATCATTGGCGTCGAAGGCAGCTTGACGCGCACGCGCACTGGCGAACTGTCGGTGCATGTGGACGGGCTCAGGTTGCTGACCAAGTCGCTGCGACCGCTGCCCGACAAGTGGCATGGGCTGGCCGATGTTGAGCAGCGCTACCGCCAGCGTTATGTGGATCTGGTGGTGTCACCGGAATCGCGCGAGGTCTTCGTCAAGCGCTCAAAGATTGTCGCCAGCATCCGCCGTTGGCTGGATGCGCGGCGCTTTGTGGAAGTCGAGACGCCGATGATGCACCTGATTCCCGGAGGCGCCACCGCGCGGCCATTCGTCACTCATCACAACGCGCTGGATTTGGACTTGTACCTGCGCGTGGCACCGGAGCTGTACTTGAAGCGCCTCGTGGTCGGCGGCATCGAGCGCGTGTACGAGATCAATCGCAATTTCCGCAACGAAGGTGTGAGCACTCGCCACAATCCTGAGTTCACCATGCTCGAGCTGTACGAGGCCTACGCCACGTACACCGGGATCATGGATCTCACCGAAGCGCTCATTCGGGATGTGGCGATCGACGTACTCGCAACGACCCAGGTTGACTGGGCTGGCATAGCCATCGATCTGGGCCCGCCGTTCCGCCGCTGGCGGATGGACGAAGCGGTGTGCGCGCTCAATCCGGAGATCGATATCGACGTCTTCCGTCGCCAGGACCGCCCAGTTATTGCGGCGCACTGCCAGCGCTTGGATATCGCCGTGACTTCAGGCGCTGGCTGGGGCAGGTTGCTGCTTGAGCTATTCGAGCGCACGGTGGAGGCCGGTCTTACCCAACCGACTTTCATTACCCACTATCCGGTCGAAGTCAGCCCGCTTGCCCGCGAAAGCGACGCCGAGCCCGGCGTCACTGATCGCTTCGAGTTGTTTGTCGATGGCAAGGAACTTGCGAACGGATTTTCGGAATTGAACGACCCAGAAGACCAAGCCGCGCGTTTTCACGCCCAAGTAGCGCAGAAGGACGGCGGGGACGCCGAGGCGATGCACTTCGACGCCGACTACATCCGCGCGTTGGAATATGGCCTCGCGCCAACCGGTGGTCTTGGCGTTGGTATCGACCGGCTGGTGATGCTGCTGACTGGCAGCAACTCGATCCGTGACGTGTTGCTGTTTCCGTACATGCGGCCGGAAGGCTGAAGTCGTCGACCTATTTTGCAAGCCGCCGATCCCGACGGTTGTGGGAGCGCCGGAAGGCGGGTTGGTAAAGGCCGCTGGACCAGCTCGCGCCGTCCCGCGCGCCCACAACCGCGCCTGCGCGGGGGTCAGGGGCGTGGGGTTTGGGGATCTCGGTGGGCGCGGCGCCGAATATGGGCC
>JBBQQV010000369.1:0-3701 GCA_038215505.1 Lysobacterales bacterium | reverse complement strand
CCATACGGTCGGCTTTCGTGTCGACATCACGGAACTGGTTCGCGCCGGTGAGGCGGCCCAGGAGGCATCGCGCGCCAAGAGTGAATTCCTGGCGACCATGAGCCATGAGGTGCGCACGCCGATGAACGGGGTGCTGGGCATCGCCGAACTTCTGCTCGACACCCCGTTGACGCCGGAACAACGCGACTATGCCGAAACGATCCTGCGCTCCGGCCGCTCGCTGTTGCAGATTCTCAACGACATACTCGACTTCTCGAAGATCGAGGCCGGGAAACTGCAGATAGAGAGCATCGCATTCGACCCGGCGCAGGTCGTTGACGACGCACAGGCACTTTATGGACCGCGCGCATCGGCCAAGGGCCTGCTCCTGCGATCCGCGGTCGCGCCTGAGGTTCCGCGCGCCGTGCTGGGCGACCCCGGCCGCTTGCGCCAGGTACTTTCGAACCTGATCGGCAATGCGCTCAAATTCACCGAAGCCGGCCAGGTCACGATCGAATGCGGTCTCATCGAAACCGATGGCACGCGGGTCGTCCTCGGTTTCTCGATCGTGGACACCGGCATCGGCATGACGCAGGAGCAGCAATCAAGGCTTTTTCAAGCCTTCTCGCAAGCCGATGCGTCCACCACGCGGCGCTACGGCGGCTCCGGCCTGGGTCTGTCGATATGCCATCGCCTGGTGGACCTGATGGGAGGGGGCTTCGAGGTTCGCAGCGAGTCCGGCGCAGGGTCGACCTTCAGCTTCACGATGGACGCAACGCTGGCACCGATCGCTGCCTTGCCGGTGGCGACGCCGGCGGCGCTGGTGCAGGAGCGCTTCAGTGGACGCGTTCTGGTGGTCGAAGACAACGTGGTCAATCGCAAGGTCGCACGCGCGACCCTCAAAGGCTTCGGCCTGGACGTGCTGGAAGCCGAAGACGGCAGCATCGCGCTGGACGTGGTCGCCAATGAGCCCGTTGACCTGATCCTGATGGACCTGCACATGCCGGTCATGGACGGGCTGGAGGCCACCCGGCGCATCCGCGCCGCCGAAGCAGCCGGCACACTGGCGGAACGGCGACCGATCGTCGCCATGACGGCCAGCGTTCTCGCCGATGCCATGGAGGCCTGCAAGGAGGCGGGCATGGACGACTTCCTGCCCAAACCCTTCGAGCGCCGGCAGATCGCGCAGGTCCTGGCGCGCTGGCTGCGCACCGCCGCGGCAACTGCAGACCCGGCGCCAGTTGAAAGCGTGGATCGAGGCGCAACAACAGGTGAGCGGGCGGAGCCGGAATCCGCGGCGGCGATCGACGCTACGATCTATGCCCAGTTGGCAAAAACCATGGAAGATGAAATGCCGGTCCTGATCGCGGATTTCGTCGACAGCACGCGAACGATGATCGCGGCCCTGGGCGCCGAACCGGATTGCACCGACGCGAAGCTGGTCACGCGCCTGGCGCACACCCTCAAATCGAGTGCGGCCATGATCGGCGCCTGCGCCTTGTCGGCGCGCGCCAAGGCGCTCGAAGCCGAAACGAAGAGCGGGGATTTACGCCAACTCGATCGATCCCGCGAGGGCATTCGAGTCGAGTTCGAGCGTGTTTGTGGCGCGCTCGAACATCTTGAATGCCACGCTGTGGCGAACGCGGATGCCTGAAATCGCTCAACCTGGTGCCCTCGCGGTGGACGCCGCCGCCGCTGGAAAGGCAGCCGATAAGCCGTGGATCGGCAGCAGATGCGTGGCAGATCAACAAAGAAAGAGGCAGTGATGGACAGAATCGGAGCAGTGGCCTCGCCCTTGGGTGAGTTGCAGCGGGCGGGCACCAGTACGCCGCTGGTTCGAAGCGGGTCGGGCTGCCGGGTCCGGCGGCTTGGCCGACGCCCTGGCCAAAGCGCTCGGATCAAGCGACGGCGCACAAGCTCAGGCGTCCGCTCTGTTACGCAACTTTCCACTCGGCTAAGCGACAGTGCCGCTGGAGGAAACCATGCTCGCGATGCAAAAGGCCAACGTGTCGTTCCAGGCGCCGGTGCAGGTGCGTAACCGCATGGTCGGCGCACCCCACGACAGCATGAACCTGCAGGCTTTACTTCCTCGTATGGCCAGCCTTCTGTTTCAACTGCACCTGCCGTAATTCAATCCGTTTAGATCGTATAAATCAGGAAAACTCAATGACCGACAAAAACCTGAAGTTCCTCGTCGTCGACGACTTCTCGACCATGCGGCGCATCGTACGCAATCTGCTCAAGGAACTCGGTTACGTCAACGTCGATGAAGCAGAAGACGGTGTGGCGGCGTTGCAAAAGCTGAAAAGCCAGAGTTTCGGTTTTGTCATTTCTGACTGGAACATGCCGAACATGGACGGGTTGACATTGCTGCAATCGATCCGCGCCGACGAACAACTGAAGAAAATTCCGGTGTTGATGGTGACCGCCGAAGCCAAACGGGAAAACATTGTGGCGGCCGCCCAAGCCGGTGCAAATGGCTATGTCGTCAAGCCGTTTACTGCGGCTACTTTGGACGAGAAGCTGGGCAAGGTTTTCCAGAATCTCGCAGCGGCGGCCTGACGGCACATGAATAAGCTCAATTTCAGCCAAGGGGGCTGCGGTGGATAACGAGACACAATTGTCGGGCAGTGCCGATCATTGCGCCGATGCTTCTGCGTACCGTGAACAAGATGTTGGCGAAACATCGCTCCCGGGCGCGACAGCCGCTTCTGACCAGGCGGATCTGATTCAGCGAGTTGGCACTCTTACCCGCACATTGCACGATAGCTTGCGCGCGCTCGGCTACGACAAAGACGTGGAAGCTGCGGCGAATGCGATCCCTGACGCGCGTGACCGCCTTGCCTATGTTGTGAACATGACGCAGCAGGCGGCTGATCGCACGTTGAACGCGATTGAAGTTCTCAAGCCTCTGCAAGACGAATTGGGGGGCGGGGCGGCGCGATTGGTGCAGCGCTGGGATCAGCTATATGCGCGCGAACTCGATGTTGCCCGGTTCAAGGTACTGGCAGACGAGACGCGCGAATATCTGCGCAACGTGCCGGCGCAAACCAGATTGACCAATACGCATCTGACCGAAATCATGATGGCGCAGGACTTTCAGGATTTGACCGGCCAGGTGATCAAAAAGACCACCGCGATCATCCAGATGGTCGAAACGGAGCTGCTCAAGCTGCTGTACGACAGTGTGCCGCGAGAGCGGCGCGTTGAAGTGTCAAGCAGCTTCCTCAACGGGCCGCAAATCAAGGTTGGCGAAGATGGCAGCGCCGTCACCAACCAGACCCAGGTTGACGATTTGCTTGAGAGCCTCGGGTTTTAGCCCGCGCCGCTCGCTACGCGACAGCGTGGAACAGCAGAACAGCAGAACAGCAGGGCAATTGGCGAGTTATTCGAGCGACGGGTAATCAGCCTTCAGATGCAAGATGCAAGACAAAAATGGATTGACCAGGAACGCATTTCCGAAAACCTGAAGCAGCCGGGAGCGCGTGGCCGGTCGTACGAATCAACGGATCAAACAATCAACAACGTGCAGCATCCAATGGTGAGCCAAACATGATGATTAGCGGGCATCTGGCCAGTGCGCAGAGAGATATGTCGCAAGTGCAGGCGTTGCTGCGTGACGCAGTCGAGCATCTGCTGGTTGATGCCTGTGCGATTCGCGAAGCCAGCCGCCTGCAGCAGGCAGTCGCAAGGAGCGACCGCGCCGGAGCCTGGGAAAAAAC